>JAYUYB010000149.1:0-5121 GCA_043752655.1 Chloroflexota bacterium | reverse complement strand
GGGCAGCCTCTGGGCTGAGGAGGCGCCGGGTAGTGTCGAGCACGCCCTCTGCCAGCACCAGCGTCTCCTTCCAGGTTGCCTCGTGCTCCAGGGCGAGGGTGGCAAGCTCGTGGGCCCGCTCGGGCGCGCTCGTCTCGGCGAGGGCCATGGCGATGCCCACCAGGGCGTCGATCACCAGGGGCGCCGCGCCTACCTCACGCGCCTGGCGCAGCGCCGCCGCCCACGAGGCCCGCGCCCCAGCCACGTTACGTGCGAGGAAGGCGATCTCGCCGAGGTTAGCGTTGGCGGCTGCGGCCCCGTGCAGGTCGCCGAGCTGCTCGAAGATCACCAGGCTCTCTTCCAGCAGCTGGCGGGCAGCCGCGTGCTCGCCGACCAGGCCGAGCACGCGCCCCAGGCTGCTGATGCTCCAGGCGGCGCTCACCTGATCGCCGAGGGCGCTGAAGATCGTGCTGCTCGCGTTGAGCAGCTCCTTGGCGCGCTGGTAGTCGCCCGTGCTGCCCGCCAGGTCGCCCAGCGCGTCCAGCGCCCAGGCCACGCCCGACTGCTGGCCGAGGGCCTGGTACGCCTCCAGCGCCGCGTCGAGCAGCTGCCTGGCGCGCTCGTCGTCGTCGCGCTCGCTGGCCACAATGCCCATGCCGGTAAGGGCGAAGGCCGTATCCAGCGTGGCGTCGCGCGCCTGAAGCACCGGCAGCGCCTGCGCTAGCAGACGCTCCGCCGTGGCGAACTGACCCACCCAGCAGAAGAGCGCCCCGAGCCGCGCCTTCGTGCGCGCCACCAGCAGCTCGCGCTCCGCCGCGTCGCCGCCCATGTTGGGCAGCAGCTTCTCAGTCAGCAGCTCCAGGATCTGGATGCCGTCGCTGTACCAGCCGCGCAGCTCGTGCAGGCGATACAGGCCGTCCAGGCCTTCGGCCAGATCGCCGAGCCGCCCCGTCTCCACCGCCCAGGCCCAGGCCTTCCAGAGGTTATCGTACTCCAGCTCCAGCTCGGCAAGGGCCTGGCGCTGGTGGGCGCCCTGGAGGTCGGCGTTGCGCTGCTCTAGCAGGCGCATGCAGTGGCGGCAGAAGCGCTGCATGGTGGCCTGCTCGTCGGCGGGGTCGTCGGCGAGCTTACGGGCGGCGAACTGGCGCAGCAGCTCGTGGATGGCGTAGCGGCCCGCACGATCCCGCCGCATCAGGGCTTTGTCGGCCAGGCCGGCGAGCACGAGCGTGGTAGCTCCGCCAACCTCGGTGGCGGCAAGGCGGGTGAAGCCATCCTCGAACACAGAGAGCCGGGCGAGGGCCTGGCGCTCGGCGGGATTCAGCCGCTCCCAGGCCTGCACGAAGACGCCCTCGACGCTGCGATGGCGCTCGGGCACGTCGCGCAGAGTGGTGGTGAGCAGGGCCATGTTCTCGGCCAGGTCGCGGGCGATCTCGGCGGGGGTGAGCACGCGCACCCAGGCGGCGGCCAGCTCGATGGCGAGCGGCATGCCCTCCACCAGCGCACAGATCTCCACCACGTCGGGCAGAACCTCGGGCGTAAGCGCAAAGTCGGCGCGCACCTGGCGGGCGCGCTGCACAAACAGCTGCACCGCGCTGTAGTCGGCGGCGCCGGGGGTGGCGGCGTCGACGGGCACGGCGAGGCCGGCCAGGTCGATCACCCACTCCTCGGTAAGCTGGAGCCGCTCACGCGAGGTGACGAGCAGCTTGACGTGCTGGGTGCGCTGGACGATAGCGTGCAGCGGCAGGGCGCCGTCGAGGATCTGGTCGGCGTTGTCGAGCACCAGCAGCGCACGGCGCTCGCGCAGCGTGGCGCAAATGCGCTCCAGCGGCTCGCCCTGGCCGCTCACGCCCAGCCCGGCGGCGATGGTGGTGAGCAGGCGCTCGACGCTGCCGACGCCCACGAGCGAGATCTGGTGGACGCCATCGGGGAAGCGCTGCTGGTGGCTGAGGGCGGCGTGGACGGCGAGGCGGGTCTTGCCCATGCCGCCGGGGCCGATCAGGGTGAGGATACGGCAGGCCGGGTCGGCGAGCGCGGCGGCCACGCGGGCAAGCTCCTCCTCGCGGCCAAGAAAGGGCAGGGCGGGCGTCTCGATGGCGACGGCGTCGCTGGCGGTGGTCGTGGTGAGGCGGGGCGGGGCGCTGCTCCAGCGGCTGCCGCCCTGGGCGGAGCGCTCGCCGCCGCGCACCTGCTCGTAGAGCGCCAGGCTCTCCGGCTCGGGCTCGGCGCCCAGCTCGCGCTCCAGCGTGTCGGCGAGCAGGCGATACTGGCGGATGGCGGCGGCGTGCTGGCCGGACTCGGCGTAGAGCTGCATCAGGCGGCGGTGGGCGGGCTCGTGCAGCGGGTCGAGGGCCACACGGCGGCGGGCGGCGTCGCGGGCGACCTCGTGATCCTGGCGGGCGGCCTCGGGGGAGCTGAGGCGCTCAAGGGCGCTGGCCAGCTCCCAGCGCAGGCGCTCGGCCTGGAAGAACTGCCACTCATCGAAGGCGGTGCTGCCAGGGAGGCTGAAGCCGGCCATGAAGTCGCCACGGTAGCTGGCAACGGCGGCGCGCAGCGTCTCCAGCCCTGCGGGCGTAGCGGGGTCGGCGGAGCGGGCGGCGCGGAAGGCGTCCACATCGAGGCTGAAGGGCGCGGCGCGGCGCAGGCCGATCCGGTCGTCGGCGATATGCAGCACGTGGCGCACGGCGGGGCCGAGCGCCACGAGGGCACGGCGCAGGCCGGCGCGGGCGCTGGGGGCGGCGTCATCGGGGGCGAGCAGCGTGGCGAGCGTGTCGCGGGCGTGGTCGCCGGGCTCGATGGCGAGGTAGGCGAGCAGAGCCAGGGCCTTGCGGCGCTCCACGGCCACGGGCCGCCCGCCGACGAGCAGCTCGGGCGGGCCAAGCAGGCGCAGCTCGACCGGCTGCCGCTCGTTCACGCTCGTGCTCATTTGGGGGGCGCTCCTCGGTTAGGTTACTACGCTGATGTGCAGGCATTGTACCGCGCTCAGACGTGGCTGCACCGCCCGCCGCACCGCCACCTGTCACACCCGCGCACCGCCGCAGCGCTATGCTTGGAGTAACAAGAGGCTTGGGGGCCGTGCGCCCCTGGACACGTGAGCTGGAAAAGAGACCGTGATGTTCCGACGACAGACAACAGAGAAGACGCAGATGCTGCGCTTCCTCGTAGGCTTTTTTGCTCAGACCATTCCTGGCGTGATGCTCACGCCGATGCTGGCGCTTAGCATGGCGGCGCGCGGCGTAGACGCGGCCCTGATCGGCGCCTTGGTCGCCGTGGGCTCGCTGGCCTACATGGCCGCGCTGCCCGCCGCGCCCGCCCTGCTGCGGCGCCTCGGCGAGCGGCGCACCTTCCGCCTGGCCCTGGTGACGGGCGCCCTCGCCACTATTGGCCTCGCCCTGAGCGACTCGCCGGCCATCTGGGCGGCGCTGTTCGCGGTGTCTGGCCTGGCCGCCGGGCTGCGCTACACCGTGGCCGAGAGCTGGGTGCCCGCATTGGCCAGCGACGAGACGCGCGGCCAGTCGGTGGCCCTGTTCCAGACCAGCATCGGCGCCGGGTTCTTTGTGGGCTCCGGCATGCTGATGCTCGTCGGCATCCACGGGCTAGCGCCGCGCGCCGTGATCCTGGCGACTACGCTGGCCGCAGTGGCGCTGCTCTGGCCAATGCGGGCGCCCGCCCTGGCCAATGCGTCGCCGACGCCAACCCGCGCGCGGGCTGGCCTGCGCGGCGCTGTGGCACAGGTTGGCCCCCTGGTGCTCGGCGCGGCCCTACTCGGCGGGCTGTTTGAGTCGGGGCTCTCGGTTGCCCTGCCGCTCTACGGGCTCGTGGCTGGCCTGAGCCCCACCCTGGCGGCGGGCCTGGTTACGGCGATGGGCCTCGGGAGCCTGGCGCAGTACCCCTTCGGCTACCTGGCGGATCGCCTGCCATGGACGCGCGTGGTGCTCGGCGCGGCGGGCCTGATCGTGGCGAGCGCTCTGCTGCTGCCGCTCGCCCAGGCCTGGCCCGCCCTGCTGCTGCTGCTCGGGCTAATCTGGGGCAGCGCCGGCGGCGGGCTCTACACGCTGGCCACCATCCGCAACGGCGAGCTTTGGCGCGGCTCGCAGCTGGTGGGCGCCTCGATTGTCACCCAGCTAGCTTACATGATCGGCGACGCGGTGGGGCCTGCGCTCGGCGGGCTCGCCATCGACCTGGCGCCGCAGCTCGGGCTCCCCGCCCTGGTGGCCGGCGCCGGTATAACAATCCTCGCCGTAATGCTGTGGACGGTGCAGCAGCAGGCGGTGGACGGAAGACGGAGGACGGTGGACGGTGGGCAGATGCAACGTCCCGAGCCAACGCCTGTTGGGGCCAAAAATGGGCCGGAAATCGGTGTCATCTGTGGATAAAACGCCCGGTGGTCGCACGTTGCATCCGCCCTTGGTGATAGCGCAGCCGCCGACGAAGGAACCCCACCGATGCAACGCCTGCTCCTGACCCTGCTACCCTGCTCGCCCTGCTGGGTCTCGCAACCCTGGCTGGAGCGCATGCACTGGCCACGACCACGCAGGTCTACCTGCCGCTGATGGCCTGCCCTGGCGGCGACGGCTTTGGGGCGTTGCCCAGCCCCAACCCCAGCCCAGCCCCTGTGCCGGTGGCCGCCAACGCCTACGAGGCGCGCATCATCCAGCCTGTGAATGAGGCCCGTGTGGCAGTGGGCTGCCCCGCTGCGACCCCCAACGTCGTGCTGATGCAGGCGCAGGCCACCGGCGACTCCAACTACACCCCCTCGAATTGACACAATACCTACGGCTACCCCTCGAACGGCGTGCTGGATACTATCGGCGGCGGCGATACAGCCGAATACATGTTGGCCAGCCCTCGGCCTTAAAGCAGTTGCCGGGCGGGTACTGATCGCCGTACTACCTCCGTATCTTTTGTTGGTGCGCTGCGGTGTAGTCATAGGGCGATTCATCTCTCACGAGCAAAGCATCTCTATGCGTGCCCGCGCAAAACGTCTGCCAGGGCAACCCGGCACCAAAGCCTTACTCACGATCTATGGCGACCGTTTGGTGTGCGTTCGCTATCGGTATGATCGTATCCAGGGCAAGCGCTACAAAACGGTCGAGATCATTGTCGACGAAGCACCCTGGCGTCCACCCGCGCAGACTCCGGCCC
>JAYUYB010000148.1:0-1955 GCA_043752655.1 Chloroflexota bacterium | reverse complement strand
GAGCCTCGGTGGCGAGCACCGCGCCGCTGGTGAGGTCGCACAGGTGGCCGGCGATCGTGGTGGAGCCAACATCCACGGCCAGGCCGTAGAGGCCCGTGGCGTAGCCGGGGCGCACGTCGATCACCTCGACCTCGCCCCAGATCACGGCGGTGACGCAATGCTTGCCGTCGCGCAGGGCAGGGCCAAGCTGGCGCAGGGCGGGCAGATCGATGCGCAGCCCCTCCAGACCCCACTCGCGGTGCAGGGCATCCTGAAGCCGCTCCCAGTCGCCCAAGCGCTCGCCAAGCTGGTGCTCCTCCACCTCCACGTACAGCTGGCGCACAGCGGGGGCGAGGGTCACAGGGCGCTCGGTGGCGTCCTTGCGAATGATCTGGCGATGCGCCTGGCTCTCGGGCGGCACCGTGATCACCACGTCGCCGAGCACGCAGGCGGCGCAGGCGAGGCGGGCGCCGGGGGCGAAGGCAGCGGCGTGGCGGGCCACGTAGTCGCGCTCGGACGCCTCGACGGGCGAGAGATGCCCCGCCGCCGACTCGATGGCGTGCTTGGCGAAGGTGCCGTCCTCCACCAGCACCTTGCACTTGCCGCAGGTCTGCCGACCGCCGCAGATACTGTCGAGATCGACACCGAGGGCGCGGGCGGCGGCGAGCAGGGGCGTGCCGTTGGCGACACGCCCCTGGCGACCGGAGGGCTGGAAGACGACGAGATTGGTCTGCTCGCTCGACATCAGGCGGCAACAGCCTCGCCGCGACGGCGCGACATATAGGCCTTGGCGATGTCCACGGCCACGGCGGCGTCGCGGGCGTAGGCGTCGGCGCCAACGGCCTTGCTGAAGGCCTCCGTCACCGGGGCGCCGCCGACCATCACATACAGCTCGTCGCGGATGCCTTCGTCCTTCAGCGCCTGGATGATCACCTTCATGTAAGGCATAGTCGTGGTGAGCAAGGCGCTCATGCCGATGATATCGGGGCCGTGCTCGCGGATCGCCTTGAGGAAGGCGTCGGCGTCGTTATTGATGCCGATATTGATCACCTCGAAGCCGGCGCCCTCCATCATCATGGCCACCAGGTTCTTACCGATGTCGTGGATGTCGGCCTTCACGGTGCCGATCACCATCTTGCCCACGCGCGGCGCGCCCGTCTCCACCAGCAGGGGGCGCAGCAGCTCCATGCCAGCCTTCATGGCGTTCGCCGACATCAGCACCTCGGGCACGAAGAGCACGCCGTCGCGAAAGTCCACGCCCACTATGTCCATGCCGGCAACCAGGCCCTGGCCTAGCACCTCCTGGGGGCTGAAGCCGCGATCAAGCGCCTCTTTGGTCGCCGCAGCGACCTCCGGCTTCATCCCGTCGTACAGGTCGTCCTGCAGCTGTAGCCAGAGGTCGTCGTCGGAAAGCTCGTTCTCAGACATTGGTGTTGCTCCTTGCGGGTGGGTTGGGCTACGGGTGGCGGGTGGGCGCCCACGTGGGGCCGCCCTTACGTGCGGCGGGCGACGCGGCGCGCCTCACGGGCGGCGCGGGCGTCGGTGGTGGGGGTGCTCTGGGCGGCTGCGTCGCCGCTGCCCTCGCGGTGAGCGTTGATCCAGGCCAGACAGTTCTCATCGTACCCCATCATGAGATTGGCCGCCATAATCCCCTTTTTGATTTCCTGCTCGCAGGGGTTGGTGATGGCGCACGTCATCCCTGCGCCGATCGCCATGCTCAGGAACGTCCCGCTGAGGGCGGGCCGGTCGGGCAGGCCAAACGCGATGTTGCCGGCGCCGCAGGTGGTGTTGCAGCCAAGCTCCTCGCGGATCATGCGCACCAGCTCAAACAGCGTGGCGGCCGCCCCTGGCACAGCGCCCGCCGGCATGGCCAGCGGGTCGATGATCACGTCGTGGCGCGGGATGCCGTAGCGCTCGGCCCGCTCCACGATCTTGCGCGCCACCCTCAGGCGCTCGCGCGGGTCGAACGAGATGCC
>JAYUYB010000147.1:0-1957 GCA_043752655.1 Chloroflexota bacterium | reverse complement strand
AGGAGCGGATCAACATGACCAAGCTCGAGTCGCGGCCCGCCAAGGCCGTGCTCGGCCAGTATATCTTTCTCGTCGACATCAACGGCCACCGCGAGGAGGCCCACGTCGCCCGCGCCCTCGCGCGCATCCGCGTGAAGACGGGCCTGTTCAAAGTGTTTGGGAGCTACCCGCGCTGGAAGTAATGCAGATTGCAGATTACAGGTTGCGCGATCTTTTTGCATTTTGCATTCGGTTTGCATTTTGCATTTTGCATTCGGTATGGAGCCAGATTGTGCAGATTCTTCTCTACGACACGACACTCCGCGACGGGACGCAGCGCGAGGGCCTCTCGCTCTCCTGTGAGGATAAGCTGAAGATCGCGCGCGCCCTCGACGAGCTGGGCGTCCACTACATCGAGGGCGGCTGGCCCGGCTCGAATCCCAAAGACGCCGAGTTCTTCCAGCGCGTGCCCAGCCTTGGCCTGCGCCACGCCCGCGTGGCCGCCTTTGGCGCCACCCGCCGCGCCGGTGGCCGCTGCGAGGACGACGCCAACATCCGCGCGCTCGTGGAGGCCGCGACGCCGGTGGTCACGCTGGTGGGCAAAAGCTCGGTGCTGCACGTCGAGCAGGTGCTCGAGACCACGCTCGACGAGAACGTGGCGATGATCGCCGACTCGGTGGCCTACTTCAAGGCCCTGGGCAAAGAGCTGATCTACGACGCCGAGCATTTCTTCGACGGCTACAAGCTGAGCCCGGAGTACGCCCTGCGCACCCTAGCGGCCGCAGCCCAGGCTGGTGCCGACTGCCTCGTGCTCTGCGACACCAACGGCGGGACATTGCCCCAGGAGGTGACTGCGATTGTGCGGGCAGTGCGAGCATACCTCGACACCGCCGCCGCCTCCGTACCGACGGATGCGGGCCACCGTCTACCGTCCACCGTCCACCGTCCCGCCCTCGGCATCCACACCCACAACGACGGCGCCCTGGCCGTGGCCAACGCGATGGCCGCCGTGGGCGAGGGGGCCGTGCAGGTGCAGGGCACGATCAACGGCTACGGCGAGCGCTGCGGCAACATGGATCTCATTCCGCTGATCGCCAACCTCCAGCTCAAGCTCGGCTACAGCTGCGTGGCTCCTGAGCAGCTGCGCCGCCTGAGCGAGGTCTCCAACTTCGTGGCCGCCGTGGCCAACCTGAACCCCGACAACCACGCGGCCTACGTGGGCCGCAGCGCCTTCGCCCACAAGGGCGGCATCCACGTTGCCGCGATCGAGAAGGTGGCGGCCAGCTACCAGCATATCGAGCCCACCCTAGTGGGCAACCTAAAGCGCGTGGTGGTGAGCGAGCTCTCGGGCCGGGGCAACATCCGCGTGCGCGCCGAGGAACTGGGCTTGCGCCTCAACGGCGCCGAGAAGGATGTGGTGCAGCGGATCAAGGAACTGGAGCATCGCGGCTTCCAGTTCGAGGCCGCCGAGGGCAGCTTCGAGATGCTGGTGCGCCGCAGCGCCCCCGACTACAGCCCGCCGTTCGAGCTGCTCGACTTCACCGTGACGGTCGAGAAGCGCGGCAGCAGCGAGATCGCCTGCCTGGCCACCGTGAAGCTGCGCGTGGATGGCGAGCTGATGCACACCGCCGCCGAGGGCGCTGGCCCTGTAAACGCGCTGGATGGCGCCATCCGCAAGGCGCTGCTGCCCCACTACCCTGAGCTGGCCGAGGTGCGCCTGGTAGACTACAAGGTGCGTATCATCGACGAGCATCGCGGCACGGCGGCCACCCCGCGCGTGCTGATCGAGAGCGCCCGCGGCGACGAGCGCTGGTCTACCATCGGCGCCTCGCAGAATATCATCGAGGCCAGCTACCAGGCGCTCTGGGATAGCCTGGAGCTGCCGCTGCTACGAGACAAGGAGATCGCTCGCTACGCTCGCTGGGGAGACAAGGAGACAAGGAGCGCCTGACGGCATAGAGGGGTTGTCTCCTTGTCT
>JAYUYB010000146.1:0-1958 GCA_043752655.1 Chloroflexota bacterium | reverse complement strand
GGAACGTGTCAATAGGTTTGGCACACTTCGAGGTCAGGAGTTACGGTACGAACACCAGCTCACGCGTGACGACGAGCACCAGCTGAGGGCCGCGAACGCGCGCCTTCAGGCCCGCCTTGCCCAGGTCGAGCTGATCCTGGACATGCAAAAAAAAGGAGCTGCGCGCTATGATGCCTATCCTCGCGGCGACGAGGCGGCCGCCGTGGCGTTTCTTTCGGCGTGCGCCCAGCGACGCCCGGCACTGGAGTTCGCGATCGGCCTCGCCGCGACCGGCGTCCGCGTGGACGGCATTGGGCGGTCGCCGCATATGCGCGAACGGCTCCGCGCCAAACCCGGCGGCGAGCAGATCGCGGTCACGCTCGGCGATATGAGCCGCGCCACCACCGGCAGGCGCTACGGGCTGGTGTACCTGGTCTTCAACACCATCTTCAACCTGCTCAACGCCGACGACCAGGTCCGCTGCTTCGAGAACGCCGCCCGTCATCTTACCCCTGATGGGCAGTTCCTCGTTGAGACCGCGCTGCCCCACGTCTGGATCGCTCCCGGCAAGCCGGACTATGTCTACGCCGAGCAGGTCGGCAGTGACACCATCGTCCTCGACGTCGCACGCTACGACCCGGTGACGCAGCTCCTCACAGGCCATCAGGAGTCCTTGGACCAACGACGAGCACGTTGGCCGAGGATACCCGCAGTTCCGCTCCACTGCCAGCCGCAACACGGACTCCTGACAGAACCGATCAGGCAGGGCGAGGCGCCGTAGCTGTCGGGCTTTATCCGCCGACAAGGGTGGCGCGGTCGCACTCAGGGCAGCGCCGCTCCTCGACGGCGCTCGCAGGGCCGCCGGGGAGCCGCAGCCCGCATGGGCAGACGTAGCCCGCCAGCCGCGCCGGGTTGCCCATTACCAGCCCGTAGTCCGGCACGCTGCGTGTGACAACGGCGCCGGCGGCGACCATAGCGAAGCGCCCCACGCTTGCCCCGCAGATCACGGTGGCGTTGGCGCCGATACTCGCACCGTAGCGGATCAGCGTCTCCGTCACGGTCCAGTCGTCGGCGCCTTTGCGCGTGCCGTCAGGGTTGATCGCACGGGGGCTCTTGTCGTTGGTGAAGCAGACGTGCGGCCCGACAAAAACGCCATCCTCGATGGTGACGCCGTGAAAAATCGAGACGTTGTTCTGGATTTTGACGCGGCTGCCGATCCTCACATCTGCATCGATATAGCAGTTCTTCCCAACGCTGCTCTCGGCCCCGATCACGGCCCCCTCGCGAACATGTGTCCAGTGCCAGATGCGCACCCCCGGCGCGAGTCGCGCGCGGCTATCGACTGCGGCTGTCTCGTGGACGACGACACCGTCCTGGGCGTTCTGCATCATCGGTTGCTCCTGCTCCATGTTGAAGCTTGTTCGCAGCGGCAGGGATATGGAAGTATTGCCGCGTATGATACCATGCTGCTGCGCCAGAGAATCCTCCGTGTGCCCCTCGGAAAGGTCGCCCGATGCTCGTTCGCCCCACCGCTCGGCTGCTCGTGGTTGACGAGCAGCAACGGCTCCTGCTCTTTCACATCCACGATGGCGCGCCATTGCACGAGGCACAACCCCTGCTGACCGTCTACTGGCTAACGCCTGGTGGGGGTGTCGAGCCGGGCGAGAGCTTCGAGCAGGCGGCGCACCGCGAGCTCTGGGAGGAGACTGGCCTGCGCGTGCCCGAGCTTGGCCCGTGGGTCTGGCAGCACGAGCGAGTGCTGAACCTCACCCAGGGCCGGACGCTCCTGCACGAGCGCTTCTTTCTCGCCCATGTGACGGGCGCACGAGTAGATCTGGCCAACCTCTATCCCTACGAGCAGGAAACCCACCGCGACTACCGCTGGTGGTCGTCGGAGGAGATCGCGCGATCAGATGAGCAGTTCCTACCGCGCGACCTTGCGGCAGTGCTCCCGCCGCTCCTGGCAGGAGCGCTTCCAA
>JAYUYB010000145.1:0-5134 GCA_043752655.1 Chloroflexota bacterium | reverse complement strand
TCTGCCTCCTCTACGGGCTGGTCTACCGGCTGGGCTACTACGCGATCGGCACCTTGCGTCAGGCGAACATCTATTTCGCGACGCAGAGCCTGATCCTTACAGGGTTGGTGTTCCTGTCCGGCACAAGTGATATGTTCGGCCTGCTGTTCTTCATCCTGGGCATCAACGCCGTGCTCGTCTTGCCGAACCGCATCGCCATCATGTGGATCGTGCTGTTCTACCTCATCGATAGTGGCAGCCAGCTGGTGAACCGCGGCGCGGAGGGCGCGATCAACGGCGTGTTCAACATTGCGGTCTTTGCGCTGACCTATGTGTTCGCCTACACAGTCCGCCAGGCCGAGATCGCGCGCCGCGAGAACGAGCAGCTGCTGGACGAGCTGCGCGCGGCCCAGGGCCAGCGGCACGACCTGGCGGTGGCCGAGGAGCGCAACCGGCTGGCGCGCGACCTGCACGACAGCGTGAAGCAGCAGGTGTTCGCGGCCACGATGCAGCTCGGCGCCGCACGGGTGATGCTGGAGCGCGCGCCCCACGCCGCCGCGCCGCCCGTGATCGAGGCCGAGCGGCTGTCGCGTCAGGCGGGGATGGAGCTGAGCTTGCTCATCCACGAGCTGCGGCCCGTGGCGCTGGGCGCGGGCGGTCTGCCCGGGGCGCTGCGTGCCTACGCCACCGACTGGGCGCGTCAAAGCGGCGTGCCCGCCGACGTGCAGGTGCGCGACGAGCGCCCGCTGCCGCCCGCCGCCGAGCACGCGCTGCTGCGCATAACCCAGGAGGCGCTGGCCAACGTGGCGCGTCATAGCCAAGCCCGTGCGGTCAGCATCCACCTCGCCTACGAGCCGAAGGCCGTCACGCTCGCCATCTCGGACGACGGGCGGGGGTTCGATCCCTCGCAGGTGGCACGGGGTGTGGGCCTCGACTCGATGCGCGAGCGTGTGCAGGCGCTGGGCGGACAATTGAACGTAGCAAGCGGTGTAGGCGCGGGGACAAGGATCACGGCGCACTATGACGAAGGACGAATGGCCAACGGCAACGCATAAGCGCTACGCGACTAGCCCAGCCACCCGCCCGACCAGCCCGGACGCCTGCCCGTGAAACACCGACAGGCCTCCCTGTAGGAGCACCGTATCTTGGCAGATCCCATCACCATCCTGCTGATCGATGACCACCGCGTGGTGCGCGAGGGGGTGCGCGCGTTCCTCGCCACCCAGCCCGACCTGCTGGTGGTGGGCGAGGCCGACGGGGGCGAGGCGGGCGTGCGGCTGGCCGCGCACCTGGTGCCCGACGTGGCGCTGGTCGACCTGATGATGCCGGGGATGGACGGCGTCGAGACGACGCGCCAGATCAAGCGCGCCAGCCCGCGCACGCAGGTGGTGGTGCTCACGTCGTACCACAGCGACGAGCACATCTTCCCCGTGCTGCGGGCGGGCGCGCTCTCGTACGTTCTCAAGGACGTGGGCGTCGATGCGCTGGCCGACGCCATCCGCAAGGCCGTCGGGGGCGAGGCGGTGCTGCACCCGCGCGTGGCGGCGCGCGTGATCCACGAGCTCCAGGGCAACGTCCAGCACCCGCCCAACGCCTTCGCGGAGCTGAGTGAGCGCGAGATCGGCGTGCTGCGGCTGGTGGCCCAGGGCTTGAGCAACGCCGACATCGCGGGCCGCCTCGTGCTCAGCGAGAAGACGGTGAAGGGCCATGTGAGCAACATTCTCTCGAAGCTGCACGTGGCCGACCGCACGCAGGCCGCCGTGTACGCATGGCGCGAGGGGGTGGTACGGCGGGATGGAGGATGAGCAAGCCGCGATACAATCTGACGGCTCCCAGAGCTAAAGCGCCTGGGCTTCAAGGGGATGCCGCGCCATCGCCGAAGCTCAGCGCATGGCCCAGGTGCAGCATGGTCATCTGGGTCTCGTCGATCATGTTGGCGAACGCCGCTACCTCGGGCATCGTGCCGAACGCCTTGGCCGCGGCGAGGGCCTCGGCCTTACTGCGCCAGTGGACCAGATCGACCCAGAGGCCATCGTCGCCCCGCAGCAGCTCGCGGCTCAGGAAGCCGGGGAGCCGCGCGATCGCGCTCTGGGTGTCGGCCACCGTGGCCAGGAACGTCCGCGCATCCACACCGGCCTTCAGCCGGAACTGCACCAGCTCGATTGTCGGGCTGCTCATCGTCTCGCTCCTCCATCAGCATCTCAACCACACAGGCTGATGGTAGCAGTGCGCGCTGACAGCCCTATGTCAGGATCTCCAGAAGCCTGAGGATCTCCTAGCGCACCCGCGCCCGCAGGATCTCCGGCTCCAGCACCTCGGCGCTCGCGCCCCAGCTCAGCAGCCAGGGCAGCAGCTCGAACGGCTCAGCCACGGCGTAGCGCAGGGCGCCGTCCGGATCGTCGAGGTCGAAGGGGCGTCTAGCCGTCTGCGGCCAGGGCGCGCAGGGTGCGTACAAGCGCGTCCTGGTCAAGCTCGGCGCTGTCGTAATAGCCACGGATCTGCCAAGCGCGGTCGATCAGGACGAAGCGGCCACTGTGGCTCACCGCATAATCGCCGCCGTGCTTGGCCGCGTGCTCGCCTGTGTGCCCGTCACCTTCGCTGTGCGCGGTGCCGGCGTCGTGTGCGGCAGCGTCCTGTGCTGCCGCCTCCATCACCTCGACGCCGAGCAGGAACCCATCGACGACCACCCGCCGGATGGTGGCCTCGTCGCCGGTCAGAAAGCGCCAGGTCGCTGGGTCGGCGCCGAAGAGCGCGCTATAGGCGCGCATGACCTCGGGCGTGTCGCGGGCCGGATCGACGCTGATGGACACCAGTTGCACGTCGTCGCCGAGCAGGCCCTCCTCGGCCAGGCGTGTGCGCAGGGCCGCCATCTGCGCGGTGATGGCCGGGCAGATGTCGGTGCAGGTGGTGTAGATAAAGTCGGCCACCACCACCTTGCCGCGTAGGTCGGCGTCGCTGACCGGGCGGCCAAGCTGGTCGATTAGCGCGAACGACGGCGCCGGCCCAATTGGCGCAGCCTTGCCTGAGCCCGCCGGGCTGCCCGCGCGCTGAAGCAGCAGGGTGAAGGCGCTGCCGCCAATAGCAAGCGAGAGCATGAGTGCGCCAACGAGGAGCGCCAACGGCGGACGACGACCAGCTGGGATCTGCATGATCAGGGTTTTCTAGGGTTGTGCATGCGGCCCGCAGCGGTGGGCCACGGGCCACGCGCCCGCAGCTTACGGGGCCAGGTCAACCGCTGGGGCAACCTCGGCAAAGATCTGGCGCAGCTCGTCCGTGCTCAGAATCGCCGGGTACGCACGCCCGTTGATGACAAACGTCGGCGTCCCCGTCACCCCCACGCGCTCGGTTTCGGCGTAGTCCGCCTCGACCTGGGCGACGTACCTGCCCGACGACAGACACTGCGCGAACGCCGCCGCGTCAAGCGGGAGCTTCGCCGCAAGTGCATTCAGCCGGGCCACACTGAAGACCTGTGGCCCGGTGCCCTCGACGGTTGGTTGGTTCAGAAACAGCGAGTCGTGCATCGGCCAGAAGGCGTTCTGCTCGGCGGCGCAGTAGGCGGCGGCAGCGGCGTTGCGCGAGCCCTCGCCGTGGAAGGGCGCGTTGCGGATCGCAAAGCGTACCTTGCCCGTTGCGGCAAAGGCGGCGACCACCTCGGCCTCGTAGGTGCGCGCAAAGTAGCCGCACGACTCGCACTCGTAGTCTGTGTACGCAAGCACCTGGATGGGCGCGTCAGCCGGTCCCCAGGCGCGCCCATTCAGCTCGGGATTGGGCGGCACGCCGTGCGTTGCGATCACCAGCGGCCCCTGGTTGCGCGCAATGCGCTGCGCGGTCGAGTTCTGGCCAATCGAGGCAACGCTGGTGATCAAGAGGATGACCAGCAGGCCGCTCACGCCGGCGATCCAGATCAGCCGCTGTTGTCGGCGCGTGTGCCGCATACGTGGGGGGGTTGGAGGGGTATCTTGCCGTGTTGCCACATGAGTCTCCTCTGCGAAGGGCGCCGCAGCGCCGTATATTTATACCAGGCGGGAAGCGATGACGAAGGCCGCGCCGACCGCGCCGATGCTGGCGTAGACGAGCAGTGCCGCCGGAGCGCGCAGTGCGTGGGGCCTTGCGCCGACCGCACCCTCGGCCGGCTCCACAAAAGGCGCAAGCGGTGCGACAGCCATCATCAGCGTGATGAGCAAAAAGGCGGTGAGGGCCAGGAACGGAATATTGATGAAGCCAAACAGGTCGATGTAATCCACGGTGCAGGGCACGCCGGCCTGGCAGGGCGGCGGCGGGAACCAGTCCGTCTTGATCAGCAGGTAGTGATAGAGCGAGACGCCGGCACCCAGCAGTGTGAACGGCAGCACGTAGTGCGGGAGGCCGTCGTCACGACGGAGAATGCCGACGGCGATCAGCACACTGAGCGGGTACATCAGGATGCGCTGGTACCAGCAGAGCGTGCAGGGCAGCCAGCCGAGCACCGCGCTAAAAAAGAGGCTGCCGCCGAGCGCGATGCAGGCCACGAGCAGGGCCACATAGCGGCTGCCCCAGCCGAGCGCGGTGCTGAGCGCAATTGGAGCCAGCGTGTCGGCCTTGCCAATGGGCGCAACGGCGTCGCGCGGTGCGTGATGAGGTGCCATAGGATTGCAGGATACGCAGGGTATGCCAGAGCCGATGTGCGACTCGGAGCGGGAGATCTGGGTGGGATGACAGCGCAGGGGTGGCTGGGCTAGCAGGTCTGGGGCGGGGGGAGGAGCGGAGGGGCGCCTGCGCGCAGCCGCGCATGGCCGAAGCCGTACACCACGCGCGCGATCAGCGCGGGCATCACGACGACCATGAAGGCCGGCAGGAGCACAAGCCCACAATGCGCGCCGCAGTGTGGTGCGCCCTCGGTGAGCGGAAGCGCGGCGCCGTCTGTGAGGGGCAACGCCGTGCGTGCCTGCGCGCCCGTGTCCGCCAGCGCACAGCGCCCGCCGTCGCAGGGGGTGCCAAGGAGCAGCAGCAACACCGCGATGAGCGTGCCCGCAGTCATCAGGGCTGCGCCAGGCGGCGAAGCGCGTAGTGTGTCGGTTGTGCGTTGTATCACAGCCATCGTATCGCTAGTATACGCGAGGCCGCGCCCCGCCGCAACCGCGCTGCGCCTGCCGGGTGCGGCGGGGCGTTGCGGGCG
>JAYUYB010000144.1:0-1960 GCA_043752655.1 Chloroflexota bacterium | reverse complement strand
ACAGAATCAGCGAGCAGCCATGCAATCGTCGGCGCAGCGCTTTCAGGTGATCGTGGCGGGCGTGGGGGGGATGGGCAGCGCGGCCTGCTACTATCTGGCCCGGCGCGGCGTGCGCGTGCTCGGCCTGGAGCGCTTCGACATCCCTCACACCATGGGCTCCTCCCACGGCCAGACGCGCATTATCCGCCTGGCCTACCTGGAGCACCCCTCGTACGTGGGCTTGCTGCGCCGCTCGTACGAGCTGTGGCGCGAGATCGAGTCCCACGTGGGCGAGCAGCTGCTGCATATCACCGGCTCGCTCGATGTCGGCCCCGCCGATAGCCTGGTCTTCAAGGGCTCGCTGCAGTCGTGTATCGAGCACGAGCTGGAGCACGAGGTGCTTACGGGCGCCGAGCTGACCAAGCGCTTCCCCGGCTACCAGTTCCCCGGCGACTACCTAGGCGTGCTGCAGCCCGAGGGCGGCTTCCTTACGCCGGAGCGCTGCATTGTGCAGTATGTGCAGGCCGCACAGGCCCACGGCGCCGAGATCCACGGCCGCGAGCAGGTGCTGGACTGGCAGCCGATCGCTGGCGGCGTGCGCGTGCGCACCGACCGCGGCGTGTACGAGGCCGACCGCCTGGTGCTGAGCGCGGGCGCCTGGATCGACCGATTCCTGCCGTTCTTGCGCGGCCTGGCCGTTGCCGAGCGCCAGGTGCTCGGCTGGTTCCAGCCCATCCGCCCCGAGCGCTTCCAGCCCGACTGCTTCCCGGTCTTCAACTGCCAGGTGGACACGGGGCGCTACTACGGCTTCCCCATCCACGGCGTGCCCGGCTTCAAGCTCGGTAAGTATCACCACTTTGGCGAGAATGTTGACCCGGAGCAGCTCGATCATAATGCCGTCCACCCGCGTGACGAGCAGGCCCTGCGCGAGTTTACGAGCCGCTTCTTCCCCGACGCCAACGGCCCCACGATGAGCCTGGCGACCTGTATGTTCACGAACACCCCCGACCGCCACTTCGTGATCGACACGCACCCCGAGTATCCGCAGGTGGTCTTTGCGTCGGCCTGCTCGGGCCACGGCTTTAAGTTCGCCAGCGTGGTTGGCGAGATCCTGGCCGACCTGGCGCAGCGCGGCCACAGCCGCCACGACATCGGCTTTTTTCGCCTGGCGCGGCTGCGCGGCCTCGGCGGTACTGACACCGCTCACTCGCACGGCGGCGCTCTTGCCCCGGCGGGCCGCCTTGCGGTGCGTGAGCCGATTACGCCGTTTTGGTGAGTCGCTGAGGCCAGCAATAGGCCGATAGGCCGGCGCATAATTGACAACAGCGCCCCGCGCTGCTATACTATGTTCCACCATACGAGATGCGTTCCGCATAGTGGAACAAATAGTGATGCTAGACGAGCAAGAGCCAGGCGGTCGCATTCAGTCGATCCAGCGCGCCGTGCTGCTGCTCAAGGCCTTCGACGGCGATGTTGGCGAGCTTGGCATTAGCGAGCTTGGCCGCGCCGTGGGCCTGCCCAAGAGCACCGTCGCCCGCTTCCTCGCCACCCTCGAGCACGAGGGAATGGTTGAGCGCGTGCCCCACTCCGAGAAGTATCGCCTCGGCTTCCTGCTCGTGCGCCTCGCCGGCCGCGTCACCCACTTTAGCGATCTGCGCAGCGTGGCTCAGCCCGCGCTTCTGCGACTCAGCGAGAGCTCTCAAGAGTCGGTGCATATGGGCGTCCTCGACGGCGACGAGGTGGTCAACGTCGAGCAGATCGCTGGCCCGCACCTGATCCGCGCCACAAACTGGATCGGCCGCCGCACCCCGCTCCACTGCGCCGCCAACGGCAAAGCGATGCTCGCCTTCCAGCCCGATGCGATGGTCGCCCGCGTGCTCGCCGGCCCGCTCCAGCCCATCACGCCGCTTACGCTTACCGACCCGCGCCTGGTGCACGCTGAGCTTGCGGCGATCCGCGAGCAGGGTTACGCCCGCACGCT
>JAYUYB010000143.1:0-1966 GCA_043752655.1 Chloroflexota bacterium | reverse complement strand
CCTTTAGTCGTGAGGTGCTGCCCCATTGGCAGGCACTTTGGACCTTTAGCCGCGTCGAGGGGGTTGAGCCGACGAATAACGCCGCCGAACGCGCGCTGCGCCACGCGGTGCTGTGGCGCAAGGGCTGTTTTGGCTCGCGGAGTGCGGCCGGCGGTCGGTTTGTCGAGCGGATGCTGAGTGTGCGGGCGACGTGTGCCCAACAGCAGCGGCCACTCTTCGCCTTTGTGACGGAGGCGGTGCAGGCCGCGTGGGCCGGCCAGCCCGCCCCCGTCCTCGTCGCGCACCCCGCTATCGGCTAAACCTGCATCAACGGTGCCGCCGCTCTGCCTCCAATCGCACCCCCTGACCTTTTACCAGCCCAACACACTTATATGCACGTATCGACAGGCACCCACATCGCTTACGCGGCGCAGACTCCAGGCACTTGGGCGGGCGGCACCACGCGCGCACTCTACGCGGACCCACCCGAGGCTATCGCCACCCCCGCCGCTGCGCGCGCCTGGGTGGGCACCGCCGTCATCGAGCGCCCCGCCCCGTACAGCCACTTCGCTGATCGCATCCGGCTCCAGATCCCCATCCGTGGCAATGGCATCCGGCTCCAGTTTCAGGAACCACCCGAGCTGGTGGTGCTGGAGCCGTTTGCGCAGCACCGCTTCGACGGCGCACGGCCCGTTGAGGTAGAGCTTCAGGCTGGCCCGATCGTGGCGCTCAACCTGATCGTCCGCGCCGATGTCTTCGCAGAAGCCCAGGTCGTCGCCCTTGAAGCAGAGCCGCTCCTGTGGCAATTAGGCGCGCCGCCGCTTCTGGCTGGCGCCGCCTCCGGCCTCAAAGCTGTCCGGCTGATCTATCTGATCAGCGGCGCGCTCACGCTGCAGCTGGCCGAGCAGGCTGCGCTCACACTACACCCCGACGACGGCTTCGTCTTCGCGCCGACTGGCCTGCCAGCGCCACCGCCAGCGCCGCTGCTCGTGCCACAGGCGTCGTCGCGGGTTGTGCTGGCGACGCTCTGGCTCCTCTAGGCATGGCTCTGCCGCATCAGAGTGCGGCGCTATCGGCTATCGGCTATCGTGCCCTACCGCCCCAGCCCAAGCGCGCCCATCACGGCCTCCTCGCGGGCGCGCATGGCGACGGCCTGCTCGGGGCTGTGCTCGTGGTCGTAGCCGAGCAGGTGGAGCGCGCCGTGGGCGGCGAGGTAGGCCAGCTCGCGGCTAGGCGCGTGGCCATACTCGGCGGCCTGGGCCAGCACGCGCTCGTACGAGATCGCGATGTCGCCGAGGTAGCGCACGGCGTCGGGCTGGCCCACAAACGGCGTGCTTGGGCCATCGTCGCCAAACGACAGCACATCGGTGGGCGCGTCCACGCCGCGATAGCTGCGGTTCAGCGCGTGGAGGCGGGCATCGTCGGCGAGCAGCACGCCAAGCTCCACCGGCCCAGCGACGCCCTCGGCGCGCAGCACCTCCACCACGGCCCGCTCCACGAGCGCAAGGTCGAGCGCGGCCGCTGTGATCTGCGCCTCCAGCCCTTCCTCCACCGAGACCTCAACCGTATAGTCGCTCATAACGCCCCCTGAATCAGAAGGGCGAAGCATAGGACCATGCTTCGCCCTCCATCCACCGTCCGCTGTCCGCCGTCTACCCCTCGCGCTCGCGCAGAATCGTCTGCACCTGCATCAGCACATCGCGCTCGCGCTCGAACGAGACGCGCTGCACGGCCTCGTCGAGCGGGAACCAGCGCGCATCATCGACCTCGGCCTCCTGGGGCTGCATGTCACCGCGCTCGTAGCTCATCAGGAACAGATCGACATACTTATGCACCCGCGACGAGCCGGCGCGGAACCAGTACTCGATCGTGGCCAGGTGGCGCACAATCGCGCCCTCCAGGCCCGTCTCCTCGGCAACCTCGCGCAGCGCGGCGGCCTCGGCCGTCTCGCCCCGGTTCACGTGGCCCTTGGGCAAGCCCCAGCGAC
>JAYUYB010000142.1:0-5151 GCA_043752655.1 Chloroflexota bacterium | reverse complement strand
TTCCTGGGCGGCCCATGTCTGGCTGGTGGGAAGGGGATGATTCATGCCAGTAGCCTACCACAACGGTGGGTGCGTCGACTTGTGGGTAATGGATAGCTTATACGTCGCCCCGTCGTTTTCGTCGTGGCCGTACTCCGCCTGAGCCAGCCAGTCTCGCACGATCAGCGCCGCCTGCTGGGGGCCGACTGGTTCCGGCAGCGCGGTAATCTGGTTGAACAGCTCAGGCTCATCAAAGCGCGAACTGCCCCACGGCGAGCGGCGGAGCTCGCCGCGAACGTGAAAGAAGGTGAGCTGGCGCGAGCCCTCGCGCAGCAGATGGGTCGCCGCGATGAAGCGAGGGCTATATTCAACGCCCACGACATCGGTGAACGCAACCATCAGGGCGCGTAGCAGGTTATCGTCTCCAGCGCTCGTAACATCGACCTGGAAATGCTCCTGCCGCCTGCCGTTCCGGAAGCCGCCGTCGAAGACCTCGCCCTGTGACATTTAGTATCCTCACCGCTGACGGAGCACGAAGCCGAATGGCCGACCCCGCCACTATACCATCGCCCGACGATGGCTTTGACGAAGTGCGCCGCCTGCTCCACACCGCGCTCTACGACACCGGTAGCGACGTGGATGACAGCGGCTACTGGGAGCGCACCAGCTCCCACGCCGAGGCCGCCGTCGGCGCACTGGCGGAGCGGTTTCGTGCCCGTGGCTTCGGCGACGCCGAGCTGGCCGCGCTGCGCGAGGCGATCTGCGCTCCGGGCGCGCCGGCAGCGGCAGCCGGGAAGCTGCTCGCCGACCGGCCGGCGTGGCGGGGCCGCTTCGCCGGGAGGAGGATCCGCTCGCACGCTTTGTGGCGCTGGCCTATGGCGCGTACCGCTGCCCGGAGCTGGAGGCGCTTGTGCCGCCGCCTGAGCGCCAGCCGGGCCTCTGCATCTACGACGGGCGCGGCGTGATCTTGCGGAACTGGCGCGGCGTGGAGGAGAACCCGTGCTCGCACTGCCAGGGGCTGGGGTGGAGTCGGTTTGACGCTTCGATCGGCTGGCGAGCGCGACGAGCAGCTCCTCGGTCGCGGTAATCTCGCTCGGGGGATACTAAACTGCCGGAAGGCCTCCAGGGCCGCAACGAGCTGCTCCCGCGCGGCGGGAAGGTCGGCGGCGCGGAGGTACACCTCGCCGAGGGCCCGCTGGGCGAAGGCGGCTATCGCTTCGTCGCCACGGCGGAAGCGACGCAGTGACCGCGTAAGACGACTGTGGGAGCGGGGAGCGCGGACGATAACGACGTTGATGCGCGGCATCAGGCCCCGCGCGGCCAGCTCTGTGGCACTGTCATGATGGTATCCTTTCCCATGGTATGGCTACCGGCGATACCCAGATACGCTGCTCTGAGTATAGCAGCGTGTCATCCGGGTGCGTCCGAGGTGTACGAAATCTTCACTCCCGGTAGCGCTTCGTTCTCCGCGCTGCGAACGCCGTAGTCGTATCCTGTGCACATGGGCGCACTGTACTACGGAGGGTTCTATGCGTAGGCTGCTTCTTCGTCTGCTCGCCGGGTTTGGCGTGCTCTGCACGCTCCTGCTCGCGCTCTTTGCGGCGACTATCCCCGCCATCCATCGTTGGGGTGCCTCGGATGCCGAGCTCAGCCTGCGCCTCCCCGGCGATGAGCTGCTCGCCGATCCGCAGGTTCGCTGGACCCATGCGACAACCATTGATGCGTCGCCGACAGCAGTTTGGCCGTGGGTGGCCCAGCTTGGCGACGAGCGCGGCGGCTTTTACAGCTTCACCTTCATCGAGAACCGGGTGGGATCGCTCACGGGAGCCGCCGAGTATCAGGCTGTGTATCGCAACGCCAACCAGATCGTGCCGGCCTGGCAGGGCCCGAAGCCCGGCGACGCGTTGATCCAGGGCGTGCTCAACGTTCGCGCGGTGCAGCCCGGCGCCTTGCTGTTGGCCGACTCCGTCGATCCGGAGACGTTTGGTTGGAGCTGGCTCTGGTACCTCGCACCGCTCGATGGCGGCGCCCGCACCCGTCTGATCGTGCGGCTCGCTATCCAGTTGCCGGCTGCATCGCAGAGCCAGGTGGCGGGCTCGGTAATGGATCTGGGCGGCTTCGTGATGGAGCAGCGGATGATCCACGGCCTCAAGCTGCGCGCCGAGGGCTGGCGTGAGCCGGCCTGGAGCGAGGCGGCGGAGATCGGGCTCTGGGTCACCGCGCTGCTGTGCGGGCTGCTCGCCGCAGGACTTTTCGTGGTCTGTCAGCGCTGGCAGCGCCCGCTTGGCATAGCGGTTGCCGCGGTGGTTGTGATCTTCGTGCTGACCTTCGCCCAACCGCCGCTCTTTGTGCGGCTCGGGCTCGACGTAATGCTGGCGGTGGGGGTTTGGAGCGTTGCGCGTCGGGTTGCGCTGGGAGCGCGTCGGTCACTCCGTGGCAGCCTTGCAACGCCGACGACCGGCTTGAAATGAGCAGGAGGCAACAGTATGCAACCTCGTAAAGAAGTCTTCCTGTAGCGTGCCCGTTTCTTTCCACACGCGGCCCCACAGCAGTGCTACGCTCGGTGCAATCAGGATAGCAGGCTCAGGCATAGACGGAGGGGATCATGGAGCAGCCCTGGACCACGATGGACGGCAACGAGGCCGCGGCGCGGGTAGCGCACCGGCTCAGTGAGGTGATCGCGATCTACCCGATCACGCCATCCACCCCGATGGGCGAGCTGGCCGACGCCTGGTCGGCGGTCGCCACGCCCAACCTCTGGGGTAGCGTGCCCACGGTGGTGGAGCTGCAGTCGGAGGGCGGTGCCGCCGGGGCCATCCACGGCGCCTTGCAGGCCGGCGCACTCGCCACCACCTTCACGGCATCCCAGGGCCTGCTGCTGATGATCCCCAACATGTACAAGATCGCCGGCGAGCTCACCCCGACGGTCTTCCACGTCGCGGCGCGCTCGATCGCCGCCCAGGGCCTCTCGATCTTCGGCGACCACTCCGACGTGATGGCCGTGCGGGGCACCGGCTGGGCCATCCTCGCCTCCAGCACCGTGCAGGAGGCCCACGACCTCGCCCTCATCGCCCACGCCGCCACCCTGCGCGCCCGCGTGCCCTTCGTCCACTGCTTCGACGGCTTCCGCACCTCCCACGAGCTGAACTCCGTGCTGCCCCTCGGCGACGCCGAGCTGCGCGCCCTGATCGACACCGAGCTGGTGCGCGCCCACCGCGCGCGGGCACTCACCCCCGACCGCCCGAGCATCCGCGGCACCGCCCAGAACCCCGACGTCTACTTCCAGGCCCGCGAGACGGTCAATCCCTTCTACGCCGCCTGCCCAGCCATGGTCGAGCGGGCCATGGAGCAGCTTGGCGATCTGACCGGGCGGCGCTACCGGCTCTTCGACTATTGCGGCGCTGAGGACGCCGAGCGGGTGCTCGTGCTGATGGGCTCGGGCGCTGAGACGGCCCGCGAGACGGTAGCCGCTCTCGCGGCGCGCGGCGAGAACGTAGGCGTGGTCACAGTACACCTCTTCCGCCCCTTCTCCCCGGAGCACCTGCTGGCGGCCCTGCCGCCCACAACCAGGGCCATCGCCGTCCTCGACCGCTGCAAGGAGCCGGGCAGCGTCGGCGAGCCGCTGTACCTCGATGTGGTGGCGGCCCTACAGGCGGGCGGGCGCCAGATCCCCACCGTGATCGGCGGGCGCTACGGCCTCTCCTCCAAAGAGTTCACCCCGGCCATGGTGCGGGCGGTGTTCGAGGAGCTGGCCCGCCCGGAGCCAAAAAACGGCTTCACCGTGGGCATCGACGACGATGTGAGCCACACCAGCCTGGCCTACGACCCCGCCTTCAGCATCGAGCTGCCCACGACGGTGCGCTGTGTCTTCTGGGGCCTCGGCTCCGACGGCACTGTGGGTGCCAATAAGGACTCGATCGGCATTATCGGCGCGGAGCCCGCAACCTACGCCCAGGGGTACTTCGTCTACGACTCGAAAAAGGCCGGCTCGGTGACGGTCTCGCACCTGCGCTTCGGCCCGCAGCCCATCCGCGCGCCCTACCTGATCGACACGGCCGGCTTCGTGGCCTGCCACCAGTTCGCCTTCCTGGAGCGCCTCGACGTGCTCAAGCTCGCCGCGCCCGGCGCCACATTCCTGCTTAACAGCCCCTACGGCCCCGATGAGGTCTGGGCGCACCTTCCGACCGAGGTGCGGCAGGCCATCCGCGCGAAGGGCCTGCGGCTGTTCGTGATCGACGCGGGGCAGGTGGCCCAGAGCCAGGGGATGGGCGGGCGGATCAACCGGGTGATGCAGACCTGCTTCTTCGCCCTCGGCAGCGGCATCCCGCGCGAGCAGGCGATCGCCAAGATCAAGGCCAGCATCGAGAAGACCTACGGCAAGCGCGGCCCCGCGGTGGTGCGCCAGAACATCGCCGCTGTGGACGCGTCGCTTGCCGAGCTCCGGGAGGTGTCGGTGGCCGACGAGGACAGCGGCCGCAACGGCACGGCGGCTACCGAGGCGCGTCGCCCGCCAGTGCCCAGCGAGGCCCCGGCGTTTGTGCGCCAAGTGCTCGGGCCGATGATCGCCGGGGATGGCGACAGCCTGCCGGTGAGCGCCTTGCCCTGCGATGGGGCCTACCCCACCGGCACGGCCCGCTGGGAGAAGCGCAATCTGGCTGTGGAGATCCCCGTCTGGGAGCCCGACCTCTGCATCCAGTGCGGCAAGTGCTCCCTGGTCTGCCCCCACGCCGTGATCCGCAGCAAGGTCTACGCGCCCACGCTGCTGGCGGGCGCGCCGGAGGGCTTTCTGACGACCGAGGCGCGCTTCAAGGAGTTCCCCGAGCTGCGCTACACGCTTCAGGTGGCGCCCGAGGACTGCACCGGCTGCGGCATCTGCGTGGAGGCGTGCCCGGTGAAGGACAAGCGCCAGGTGGGTCGCAAGGCGATCAACATGGCGCCCCAGGCGCCGCTGCGCGAGCAGGAGCGGGCCAACTGGGATTTCTTCCTCGGCCTGCCCGATGTGGAGCGCGCCGGCCTGAATCTTGGCACAATCAAGAATTCTCAGCTGATGATCCCGCTCTTCGAGTTCTCCGGGGCCTGCTCGGGCTGCGGCGAGACCCCGTACATCAAGCTGCTCACCCAGCTCTTCGGCGACCGCACCATGATCGCCAATGCCACGGGCTGCTCCTCGAT
>JAYUYB010000141.1:0-1967 GCA_043752655.1 Chloroflexota bacterium | reverse complement strand
CCATAGCAAGCACCGTGCCGGTGCCCTGCTCGCCACCTTTCTGCCAGCTGAAGTTGGCCCCGCTCTGGGGCGCGCTCAGGCCAGTCACCTGCTGCATGCCCTCGAACCAGAGCGGCCACTTCTCGGCGTCGGCCAGGATCGCCCAGACCACATTCGGTGGTGCATCGATGTCGACGTGCTGCGCGAACTTCACAGCCATCTGAAACCTCCTCGTGCTGGTTCAACCTCACCCTTGGGACATCCCTATTGTAGATCAGATTGGGGCGGATCGCAGAGGGAGAACGCGGCGCTAGCGCCACGCCACCGCATCGACCGCGAGGCCATCGAAGTTTTGCGCCCCCCAGGCTGCGAGAAACGGCTCCCAGCGCACCTCGTACTCGTACGGCCGCTGCCAGTTGCTGCTCGTCGGCCCCAGCACATCGCGGATAACGACGCCGTCCTGGTTGAAGCCGATCACGACTACCGCGTGGTCGTTGCCGAGCACCGTGGGCAACTCCTGGCCCTCTGGCGTGCGCCACAGCGCCGGCCGCCATGGCTTGAAGTCCACCGTCGTCTTCATCCAGATCAGCGCGCCGCGCCGCAGCGCCGCCTCGACCCCCGCCCGGTCGTGAACCGGCTGGGCGCGCAGCCCGTAGTGCTCGAACACCCGCCGAAAGGCGCTCCCAGTGGTGCGGGCAAGGAAGTTCGTGGTGTAATCGCCTGAGAAGCTGGTGGTGATGTCGCCGCCGTGGATCACGAAGCCATCAGGGGTCTCCTTGATGAACGGCTCTACCCGGTCGTCGCTGCCGAGCAGCTGCACCAGCTCATCGACGGATACTGTGTAACCAAAGGTGGCGAAGATCACCCAGGCCGCGTCGAACTCACACGAGTACTGGTACGCCTGCTGCGCTTTGGTCGTGGCGGGAACGTAGGCATCGTAGAGGCGCCCGTTCACCTCCACCGGCCCCGGCGTGGCGCTTGGCGCGGGGCGCGCCGTGGCAGCGGGGCGCGTGGGCGTGGTGCGTGCCGACGGGGCAGGCGACGGCGTTGCTACCGCAGGCGGGGGCCGCACGGCGGGGAGCGGCGTGCGGGGGGCTGGCGCAACGACCGCCAGTGCTGTGATTGGCGGCGGCGGCTCTGGCCGGAGCAGCGCCCGCAGCTGGCCACGCAGCGCGGGGTAGAGCGCGCTGCCGCCAACAAGCAGTAGCCCGATCAGGATCAGGGCGATGAGTCGCCTCAACTCAAGCTCCTTGATTGCGTCGGTGCGCGCGTCGCCTGCCCTACGTTTACCGGCCAGGCGAGGGTTGCAGTATACTACGCTGAACGGGAGTGCAGTCAATCACGAACACCTCGATATGCTACACAAAATACTGTTCCTGCCCGCCCTCATGCTAACCTTGCTGCTCGCCGCGTGCAGCGGCGCGGCGCGGCTGCCCGCCGAAGGCGCGGCGCCCACGCTGGCCGCAGCCATCACGCCGCTTCCGCCCACCGTGCCACTGGCGCCGCCGAGCGCCACGCCAGCCCCGCCCAGCGCCACGCCAGCCCCGCCCAGCGCCACGCCAGCCCCGCCCAGCGCCACGCCCGATCCGTGGGCAGCGTATGAGCCGTACACCATCGCAGGGCTGCGCGCCCGCAGCTACGGCGGCGAGGGCGCGATCGCGATCGTGCGGGTGCTGGAGGAGACGCCTGGCTTCACACGCTCGCTTTTTGCCTACAGTGGCGACGGCCTGCGGCTCACCGGGATGCTCAACCGGCCGCAGGGCAGTGGCCCATTCCCTGTTATCATCCTCGCCCATGGCTACTACCCGCTCGACGAGTACCAGACCGGCAACGGCACCAAGACCGCCGCCGACTACCTGGCAAACCGCGGCTTTCTGACGCTCTCGCCCGACTTTCGCTCGCACGCCGGCTCCGACGACGCGCCGAACCTCTTCCGGGCAGGCCATGTGATCGACACGCTCCACCTGATCACCCTTGCCCAGCGGCTC
>JAYUYB010000140.1:0-1973 GCA_043752655.1 Chloroflexota bacterium | reverse complement strand
AGTGGCGCATTGAGCTAGCGCGGCGCACCGAGCTATTTGGCCGACCGGCGGGCTACTGGTGTTACGTGCGGGAAGGCACGTATCGTATCGGCGGCTGGGATGACGCAAAGGCAGCTGCTGAGATCGCGCTCTCCACCTTCTGGATCGCACGGTTCCCCATCACCGTCGTGCAGTATGCGCGGTTTGTCGCTGAAGGCTACGGCAAGGACGCAGAGCCCTGGTGGACCACGGAGGGCTGGACGTGGATCCAGGAGAGGAAGCACCAAGAACCATGGGCTTGGGGTAGTCCTGAGTACGCGGGCGACAACCAGCCAGTGATCGGCGTAACTTGGTATGAAGCGACGGCATTCTGTGCCTGGCTCACTGCGCAGCTGGCCGATGCGCTTCCGCCTGGCCACGTTCTTCGCCTGCCCAGCGAGGCTGAGCGGGAGGCGGCAGAGGCCTTCGATGGCCCTGAGCGCCGACCCTACCCCTGGGGCGCTGAGGAGCCTACGCCCGAGCGGGCGATTTACGATGAGGCTGGCCTGGAGCAGCCAGCCCCGGTGGGCTGCTGCCCGGCGGGCGCGGCAGCTTGTGGGGCGCTGGACCTGGCGGGCAATGTGTGGGAGGCGACAGCCAGCAGCTTCGGGCGCTACCCAGCACAGAGCGGGACGCTGATAAAAGACTTTACATCTGATGACGGAGATGTGCCGTATCGTAGCGGGTCATATCATCAAAATAGCACAAGTGTTCGCTGTGGAGCGCGGGACTGGCTCCGTCCCGTCTACCTCGGCGAGTACGGTTTTCGGGTAGTGCTTGCCCCTCTGCTCGCACACATGTCCTGATTTCTGTGTTCTGAGTCCTGCTGGCTGCGTTCTTACTTCTGTGTTTGTGTAAAGTGTTTCGGGTGTAGGACGAATCGCGCATTTTTTAGGAGGAGCATATCTATGGCAGAGCCAATCACGGTCACAACGGCAGTCATCGCGGGGCTGGTCGGCGCCTACAAGGCGTACACGGAGTATAAGGCGGCGGTGGGCAAGGCGCAGGAGCAG
This sequence comes from Chloroflexota bacterium, assembly GCA_043752655.1. Taxonomy (GTDB): domain Bacteria; phylum Chloroflexota; class Chloroflexia; order Chloroflexales; family Chloroflexaceae; genus OHK40. Next base: position 942 of record JAYUYB010000140.1, on the reverse strand, counting down.
GGCAAGCCTGAGCCACCAAAAAGCGAGCAAACGACGAAGGGCGAGCAGGCCGCGCCCATCATCAAGGCGGGCGTCGCGGCCCACGGCGAGCCGAAGGATGTCAAGGTCGTTGAGAACTTCGAGGAAGACCCTGAGACCTACCAGGAGGCGCTGCACAAGGCGCTGGAGCGCGTGGCCGCCCGCTCGCAGCCCTTCGCCCAGCAGCTCCAAACTCTCGCCCAGCAGGCGAACATCCAGACTGGCGGCGTGCAGGGCAGCGCCAAAGTCTCGGGGCAGGGCAAGGTTTACGGCACTGTCGCCGGTGTGAATGAGGGCAGCATCAGCGGCACGTACAATTTCGGGGACGAGGAAGACGAGCAGGAGAAGGGCAAGGGATAGGGAAAGGCAGCGCTGAGACCCATACCTTAAAACCATCTCGTTTTATGCTATACTTTCGGAACCGAGATGGTTTAAGGTGTTGCCATGAGCTATGACATCCGCATGGACCCGCGCCTGGAGCGCCGCCTCGCTGAGAAGTGCGCTGCGCTCGACATCCAGCGCCCGTTGCCGCCTGCCATCGTCGCCAAGCTGTACGAGGATCTGCGCTCCCGCCTCACCTACCACTCCAACGCGATCGAGGGCAACACCCTTGACCTCGGTGAGACCCAGCTCGTGATTGCCCATGGCATCACCATCGGCGGCCACACGCTCCAGGAGCACCTGGAGGCGATCAACCACGCCGCCGCCTACAATATCGTCCTCGACCTGGCGCGGCGAGAGACCGCGCTCGACGAGGCGGCCCTGCTCCAGCTGCACGCCCTGATCACCAAAGATCTCGTCGGCACGCCCGGTGCCTACCGCACCGGCGCGGTGTTCATCTCCGGCTCAGAGCATCGCCCGCCACACCGCAGCGAGGTGCCCGCCCTGATGGGCGACTGGTTCGCCTGGCAGGATGGCGACGGG
>JAYUYB010000139.1:0-5171 GCA_043752655.1 Chloroflexota bacterium | reverse complement strand
CCACCTCCGCTGTGGCCCGCCCGCGCAGGCTGGTGGCCCTGGGCTGGTGGCGCTGGCCCGCCATGCTCTACTGCGCCGGGCTCACCCTGCTGGGCGTGGGCATGCCGCTCGGCGCCCTGAGCTACTGGCTTGTGCGCGGCCTCAGCAATGGACAGCAGCTCGACATGCTCTGGCAGGCCACGGGCAACTCGGTGCTTGCCGCCAGCCTCGCGTCCGTCGTCACCGTGGCCTGCGCGCTCCCAGTGGCCCTGCTAACGGTGCGCTTCCCCGGCAAGCTCAGCCGCCTGATCGAGCATGTCGCCTACCTCGGCTACGCCCTACCCGGCCTGGTAGTGGCGCTGGCCCTGGTCTTCTTTGGCGCCACCTACGTGCCACTGCTCTACCAGACCCTGCCGATGCTGCTGATCGGCTACACAGTGCGCTTCCTCCCACAGGCCGTCGGCAGCCTGCGCACCACCCTGCATCAGCTCAACCCGCGTGTAGAAGAGGCCGCCCGCTCGCTGGGGCGCCGCCCGTTCGGCGTGCTTGCCAGCATCACCGCGCCGCTTCTGGCGCCGGGCATGCTCGCGGGGAGCGCCCTAGTGTTCCTCACAGCGATCAAGGAGCTGCCCACCACGCTGCTGCTCGGCCCGAGCGGCTTCCCCACCCTGGCCACTATGGTCTGGAGCGCTACCTCCGAGGCGATGTTCGCCCGCGCCGCCGCCCCCGCCCTAATCCTGCTGCTGATCTCGGCCCTCGCCATGGCACTTATGGTGGCCCAGGAGCGGGCCGGGGAATAGGAGCGGGCTGCGCTATAATGACCTGATGCAGGCAATAATCACGCAGCCATCGGCCCTCGCCACGCGGGGGCTCACTAAACGCTACGGCCTTCACACCGCGGTAGACGAGGTGGATCTGGCGATTGCACCTGGGCAGTTTGTGGCCCTGCTCGGCCCCAGCGGCTGCGGCAAAACGAGCCTGCTGCGCCTGATCGCCGGCTTCGATCTGCCAGACGCAGGGGTGATCACCATCGGCGAGCGCACCGTCGTCTCGCCCTGCGGCGCGGGGCTGCCGCCGGAGCAGCGCAGCGTGGGGATGGTGTTTCAGGACTACGCGCTCTTCCCGCACCTGAGCGTCGAGCAGAACGTGGCCTACGGCCTCGGGCGCTCCCCTGATCGCTCCGCCCGCGTGGTCGAACTGCTCGCCCTGGTGGGGCTGGCTGGGATGGGACGGCGCATGCCACACCAGCTCTCTGGTGGACAGCAGCAGCGCGTGGCCCTGGCCCGCGCCCTGGCCCCCAACCCCACCCTGCTTCTGCTCGACGAGCCTTTCTCCAACCTAGACGCCGGCCTGCGCCAGGCGGTGCGGGCCGAGGTGCGCCATATCCTGCGCCACGAGCGCGTAACAGCCCTCTTCGTTACCCACGATCAGGAGGAGGCTTTGAGCCTCGCCGACGTGGTGGCGGTGATGCTCAAGGGGCGCGTGGTTCAGGTGGCACGGCCCCGCGAGCTCTACGAGCGCCCGGCCTCACGCGAGGTGGCGGCCTTCGTGGGCGCGGCCAATTTCCTCCCCGGCGCCGCCGACGGCGCTACGGCAACATGTATCCTCGGCCGCGTGGCCCTCGCCCGCCCCGCCCACGGCCCGGTGGAACTGCTAGTGCGCCCCGAGCTGATCGCGCTCACCCCCGACCAAGGCGCGCCCCACACCGTCGTCGAATGTAGCTACTTCGGCGCCGACCAGATGGTCGAGCTGCAGCTAGCCGGTGGGCCTCGTGTGTACGCCCGGGTCGCCGCCGGGCTCGATCTGGCCCCCGGTGATCGGGCGCGCGCCGAGGTGCGCGGCGCGGCGGTGGCGTTTTAACGCCCGGCGCGCTTTAGGCGCACCGCCCGCGCGGCACGCTTCTTGCGTCCGCCTGTGCCGATGGAACTCAACGAACCAATTAAGCTCACCGCTGCGCCGGGCCGCCCCCTGCGCGACACCGCCCTCGCCACGCTGATCGTACTGCTGCTGCTGCTCGGCTTCGCGCTGCTGCTGAGCGTGCGCAACGTGCTCGCCAGCGTCTTTCTCGGGCTGCTGCTCGCCACAGCACTGCACCCCCTGGTGAGCCGCCTGCGCGCGTGGCGCGTACCTGGCTTTGCCGCCGCCAGCGCCGCCATTCTGCTGCTGATCGGCGCGGTCGTCGGCGCAGTAATGGTTGTGGTGCCCCTGGTGGCGCGCCAGGCTGGCGCGCTTCAGGCGGCAGTACCAAGCTTCTACAGCGGAGCGCGCGATTGGCTGCTCGGCTCCGACATGCGACTGTTGCGCCAGCTTGGCTCGCGCCTTGAGGCCACGCCGCCCACCGCCCCGGCCATGGATGCGGGCGATCTCACAGGGCAGGCCATGGCTACCCTCCCCGCGCTGGGCTACCTTGCCTTCGTCACCGCCTGCACGCTTATTTTCGCCTACTACTGGCTGCTCTACCGCGAGCGCTCGGTGCGCGGCCTGCTGCTGCTGCTGCCGATGGAGCGCCGCGCGGGCGCCGAGGCTGTCTGGGCGCAGATCGAGGAGCGTATCGGCGACTTCCTGCGCGGCCAGCTCATCCTGGCGGTGACGGTAGGCGGCTTCTCGCTGGTGGGCTACTGGGTGGCCGGCGTGCCCTACGCGCTGCTGCTGGCCGTGATCGCCGGGGCGCTGGAGCTGATCCCCTTTATTGGGCCATTTGTTGCCATCGGCGTTGCGATAGCTGTGAGCCTGAGCGAGGGTCCGCAGCAGGCCATCGCCGCCCTCATTGTGGGAACGATCGTGCAGCAGCTTGAGAATAACTTCCTGGCCCCACGTGTGATGGACGAGACGGTAGGCGTGAGCCCGGTGGTGACACTGTTGGCATTTGTGGGCTTTGCGGCGCTCTTCGGCCCGGTAGGCGCGCTGCTGGCCATCCCGCTGGCGGCCACGCTCCAGGTGCTCTTTGTAGCCTGGGTTGAGCGGCGGGCTAGAGCGGACGAGGTGATGCCTGCGGGGCGCGCGATGACCGACAAGCTGCGCTACAGCGCCCGCGAGATGGCCGCCGATATCGCAGGCCACCTGCGCGCCAAGGACGACGCCGCGCACGCGGCCATCGATGAGACCGAGGAGCGTCTGGAGCGCATCCTGCTCGACCTGGACGTGATCCTGGCTGGCGAGGCTGCGGAGTCAGGCGCAATGCCGACGCCGCTAGCGCTGGAGGTTGCGCGATGAATGTGCGGCTTGTAGCGTTGCGCGCCGCCGTGGCCTTGGGGATCGTGCTGCTCGCCCTGGCGCTCTGGCAGATGCGCGAGGCCGCACAGCTGCTCGCCATCGCCGTGGCCGTGTCGGCGGGCCTGGCGCCCCTCGTGAGGCGGCTGAGCGCCAGAAGTCTATCACGCTCGCGGGCTGCCGCCCTGGTGTTTGGCGGCAGCCTGCTGCTGATCATTGGCCTGGGAATCGGTTTCGGGCTACTGCTAGCGGGCGACATGGCGCAGATCATCGACCGTCTGCCGCTCTGGTATGTCCGCAGCACGGACTGGCTGGTCGCACAGGGTGGCTGGGCCTTTACGCTCGCCACGCAGCTGCCAAGCAGCGAGGAGCTGAGCGCGCGCCTGCTTGGCGATAACAGCTCGCTCGGCCAGCTGCTGCTGGATGGGGGGCTCCAGCTACTCACGCTTACAGCGCTCGCGCTCGGTGCGGCCTCGCTCGGCTTCTACTGGCTGGTGGACGAGCAGCGCATCGTACGGCTCTGGCTCTCGCTGCTGCCACTGGATGCGCGCACCCGCGTGCGCGCCCTGAGCACGGCGGTCTACGGCGAGGTTGGCATCTATGTGCGGGGCGTGGTCGCTATGGCCGTGCTCACCACGATAACTCTCCTGGTGATCTACAAGCTAGCGGGCCTGCCAGGTGCGGCGGTGCTGGCGCTGATGGGCGGCCTGGCCCAGGTGGTGCCGCTGCTCGGGCCAACCCTGGCGGTGCTGCCCGGTTCGCTGGTGGCGCTGGGCCAGGGGCAGCCAGTGGCGGCAGGCGTGCTGGCCGCCGCGCTGGTCGCGCTGACGCTGCTGCGGTTGGGGCTGGCGCCGCGCCTGCTGCGGCGGGGAATCGGCGTGAACCCGGTGCTGGTGGTGGTACTGATCATGGCGCTGGCCGAGCTTGGCGGCTTGCCGCTGATCCTGCTGGCGTCGCCGCTGGCCGCCACGCTGCAGGCCGGCACGCGCGCCATCATCGAGATCTCCAAAGGCGAGGCGGCGCGCCCCCAGTCGGCGCTGGTGAGCGAGCTGGAGCAGCGGCTCGCGGCTGTGGCCGAGAGCGCCGCAGGTAGCCCGGAGAACCTAAGGCTGCAAAGCTTGGTTGCGCGGGCGCGGGCGCTGCTGGCGGAGGCGCGGCAGGCGGTGTGAGTGACCGGGAGACCGGGAGACCGGGAGACCGGGAGACCGGGAGACCGGGAGACCGGGAGACCGGGAGACCGGGCGTACGCCTTCCCAGAATGGCGGTGGGAAGCCGTTCTACAGTGCAGACGGGAGGTTTCGGCATTGCGCCGGAACCTCCTTTTTTCGTCAGGAAGCGGGGAGGTTGCCGTCCTCTAAGCGGGGGCGGGGGCGGAGTAGACTGGCCTCAGAGACAACCGGCAACCGTAACGCCGAGAGGAGGCCAGCGATGACCCAGCCGATGATCGCCTTCGCGCCCACCGCCTACAGCCACCCTGCAACCGCCGCCGCGCCGAGCGACCCGCGCCTGATGGAGCTTGGCAGCCTGGCCCGCCGCGCCCTCAGCGAGAGCAGGCGCTTCTACCGCCACGAGGAGTACGACCCCAGCTTCGCCTACGAGCTGTTCCGCCGCGCTCTGGTGGAGCGCGACGACGCCGCCTGGGGTCAGCTGTTCGAGCAGTACACGCCCCTGGTGGAGCACTGGGTACGCCGCACCGGCGCCTTCACCGTGAGTGGCGAGACCAGCGACTTCTTTGTGAGCGCGGCCTTCACGCGCTTCTGGCGCGCGCTGCCCGCCGAGCGCTTTTCCTCCTTCCCAACCCTGGCCTCCCTGCTGAACTACCTGCGCCGCTGCGCCACCTGCGTGGTGATCGACAGCGCCCGCGCCCACTCGTACGCCGACATCCTGCCCGAGGAGAGCGTGAACTGGAATAACCAGCGCCTGGGCCACGCCGACGAGGAGGCCACCGAGCGCGTGGCCCGCGCCGAGTTCTGGCACCTGGT
>JAYUYB010000138.1:0-5176 GCA_043752655.1 Chloroflexota bacterium | reverse complement strand
TTACCCGCCGCGACCGCGTGCTGCCCGCCGCCCGCGCCTATGCCAGCCAGATCACCCTGGCCAACGCAGGCTCCGTCACCGTGAGCGGCAGCCTGGAGCTCACGGCCCACCTGAAGTTTCTTGGCTGCTGGTTTGGCGGGATAGACGCGGGCGGCGGCAGCTACGCGCTCGCCAACGCCCTGCTGCTCGGCCACGACACGGCCCAGCCTGGCTGGGGCATCGCGCTCGGCGCCGCCGTCCCCCCCGACTCCGACAGTGTGACACCGCACGCGGGCGGCGCCGCGGCAGCCTTACGCTACGGTTTTACTCTGGAGCCCGGCGCAAGCCGCGTCTGGACGCTGCTACTCTGCGTGAGCCAGACGGGTGGTGCGCCTGAGGCAGCTGCGCTTTGGCGCAGATCCATCGACATGATCGACGCTGCCTTTGCCGATGACGGCGCGGATCTGCTTGATGGCCTGCCCGCCCTGGCCTGCGAGGACGCCGCCCTGCGCCGCGACTTCGCGCTGGCGCAGGCCAACCTGCGCATCATGGAGGCCGACTACCCCGCCATCGGCCCTTACTTCCTGGCAGGCCTGCCCGAGTACCCGCAGCTCTTTGGCTGCGACACGACCTACAGCGTGCCCGGCGCAGTGGCCGGCGGCTTTGCGCCCACCGCACGCAGCGCATTGCTGGCCCTTGCCACCTACGCCGAGGGCGCCTGCGGGCGCGTGCCGCACGAGGTGACGACGAACGGGCGGGTTTTCAACCCCGGTAACATCCAGGAGACGCCGCAGTTTACGATCAGCGTGTGGGACTACTTGCGCTGGACGGGCGACATAGAGCTTGCGCGGCGGCTCTTCCCGCTCTGCCGCGAGGGCGTGACGGCGTACGTGCCGGCGATGGGCGGGCTCGACCCGCGCTACCCGATGGGCGACGGCATCGTCGAGCGCCATGGCATGGGCGCGCGCAAGCTCGACAGCGCCTGCTACCTGATCGCCGGCCTGCGCGCCCTCGCAAACCTCGCAACGGCCCTCGGCGAGCCCGACGCGCTGGCCTACGCCGCCCACGCCGACGCCGTGAACCGCGACTTCGAGCAGGATTGGTGGCTGGAGCAGGAGGGGCTCTACGCCGACTCCATGCACACCGACGGGCAGCTCCAGCTGGATGGGCACTGGACGGCGGTGCTGCCTGTGCAGCTTGGGCTGGCGGCGCCGGAGCGGGCCGCCCGCGTGATGGCGCGGCTCGAGGCCGAGTTCGTGAACCGCTGGGGCCTGGTGCATACCCGTGGGCGCGAGGAGTCTGTCTGGACGCTGCCCACGGGCCTGATGGCCCTGGCCGCCTTTCGGCAGGGGCACGCGGAGCGCGGCCTGGAGCTTGCCGGAAACATCGCGCTTACCGCGCGCCACGGCACCCTGGGCACCTTCAAGGAGCTGATCCCCGAGGGCCTCTGCTTTGTGCAGCTTTGGAGCGCGGGCCTGTACTTGCAGGCGATCTGCGAGGGGTTGCTGGGGCTCCAGCCCGACGCACCGGCCCACACGCTCACGATTGTGCCCGGCATCCCTGCGGGCCACGCGCCGGTCACGCTGCGCGACCTACGGGTTGGCGCGCATCGGCTCACCCTAACGATCTCATCGCGGGCGCTTCAGTTGGACCATGTGGCAGGACCACAAGCGCTCACTGTCCGATACGCCGGCGCTGCTCATCGTGTTGCCCCGGCGACAAGCTTCAGCGGCACACTCGACGAGAGGAGGTAGAGATTCACCAACCACGGCGCCCCTGATTCAAAGCTGAAGCCAACTAAAGGAGACCTCCGTAATGACACTCAAGCGACTGATCGCACTGACCCTGAGCCTGGCCCTGCTCGTGCCGCTGCTCGCCGCCTGCGGCGCCGGCAGCACTCAGACTACCTCCACCACGGCGCCCGTCGCCGATGCGACCGCCGCCGCCCCTGCCGCCGACGCCACCACGGCGCCTGCCGCCGACGCTGCTACCGCCGCCCCTGTCGCCGGTGGCGCCGGTGCCTGCTACGGCATGGAGGTTGAGCCCAACGCCGTCCTGCGCTTCCAGGCTGCCGGCAACCCCTCCGAGCAGCAGCTCTACATCGACGGAGCCGCCCGCTTCCAGGAAGCCTGCCCCGGCGTGACGCTCACCTTCGAGCCTCTGGCCGATTACCAGACCCAGATGAAGTCTGCCTTCGCCGCCGGCACCGCCCCCGATGTCTTCGTGCTCGACGGCGAGCTGATGGGCGCCTTCGCCCCCAACGGCTTGCTGCTGCCCCTAGACGAGACCATGGCCGCCAAGGGCGTAACCGCCGCCGACTACTTCGACCCCACGATCGCGCTCTACCAGCAGGACGGCGTGACCTTCGGGCTGCCGAAGGACTTCAACCCGCTGGTCGTCTTCGTCAACAATGACCTGGCCAGCGAGGCCGGGGTTGACCCGGCCGCCATCAAGACCTGGGACGAGTGGAAGGCCGCCGCCACCGCGATGACCAAGGGCGATGGCCCCGGCAAGCAGTACGGCCTCTGCCTCAACTCCGACATTCTACGCTCGGGCGCGCTGATCTTCCAGACCGGCAACGGCTTCATCACCGACAACAAGTCGACCTTCAACGACGCCAACGGCGTGAAGGCGATCGAGTTCTGGAAGAGCTTCAAAGAGGACGGCTCGGGCGCGGTCTACGGCGACCTGGGCAAGGGCTGGTGTGGCGAGGCCTTCTCGAGCAAGACCACCGCCATGGCTGTCGAGGGCGGCTGGATCGTGCCCTTCCTGGCCGACGAGGCGAACGGCGCCACCGACCTGAAGTACACCGCCATCCCGCTGCCCACGCCGGATGGCGGCGAGCAGGCCAGCTGGCTGTTCACCAATGGCTTTGCCGCTAACGCCGCCAGCAAGTTCCCGATGGCCGCCGCCGCTGCGGTGCTGTTCCTGGCCGGCCCCGAGAACCAGCAGGCCCTGCTCTCGTCTGGCCTCGCAACGCCCACCTGGAAGGCCCTGGTGGACGACCCCTACTTCGCCGATAACCCCGTGGCGAAGACCCTGGTGGAGGCCGGTAGCTACGGCCGGCTGGCCGACACCGTGCTCGGCGGCCCGGTGAAGAAGGGCGACGTGCTCGCCAAGCTCAACGAGGCCCAGGAGCGCATCTTCCTCGGCGACCAGACCGTGCAGGAGGCCATGGACCAGGCCGCCACCGAGGTGGACGAGATTCTGGCGCGCTAACAGCTGCGAGGAGACAAGGAGACAAGGAGACATCCTGACGGTGCCGGTAGGCGCTCCTTGTCTCCCTGTCTCCTTGTCTCTCCCTTACCTTGGCTTTCTATACCAATGGGGGTGCCCATGGCAACGACGACCACCAGCGCGACGACGCAAGGCAGGAGCAGCCGGGCCAAAAGCCTGAGCCGTCGCGAGGCGATCACCGCCTACCTGTTTATCTCGCCCTATCTGATCACCGCCGCGATCTTCACGGTGGGGCTGCTCGCCTACGCCTTCTACATCAGCTTCACCAACCTCTCGGCGACATATGCCGCACAGAATGCGAAGTTTATCGGGCTCGACAACTACATCCGCGCCTTCACCGATCAAGACTTCCTCGCCTCGCTGGGCAACGCCTTCTGGTACTTCGTGATCGTCACGTTCATTCAGACTATCGGCGCCATCCTGCTTGCCGTGCTGCTCAACGCCAAGCTCAAGGGCATGCGCGTGTTCCGCACCTTGCTCTACTCGCCCAGCGTGGCCTCTTCGATCGTGATGTCGCTGATCTTCCTCTGGCTCTACCTGCCCACAGGCTTTATCAACTTCTTCCTGGGCACCGACATCCCATGGCTCACCACGCCCGACCGCATCTTCGCCCCATTCTGGAGCGGGATCGGCCTGGGCCAGACCATCCCGAAGTTCTTCCAGGGCCCGAGCGTGGCCTGGGTGTCGATCATGGTGCTGGCGATCTTCACCACCATCCCGACCTTTATGGTGATGTTCCTGACGGCGCTTCAGGATGTGCCCGGCTACGTCTATGAGGCCGCTGCCATCGACGGCGCGACGGGTCCGCGGGCCTTCTGGTACATCACCTTGCCCCTCCTGCGCCCCGTGATCGCGCTGGTGGCGATCCTTGGCACGATCGGCACCTTCCAGGTCTTCGACCAGGTGGCCATCCTCACCAAGGGCGGGCCGCTCAAAACCACGCTCACGCCAGCATTCCTGATCTACACCAAGACGTTGGGCACCGGCACGCAGGCCGAGGCCGGCTTTGGCGCAGCTATGGCCTTCATCCTGGCATTTGTGATCGTGGCGATCACGCTCATTCAGCGTCGGCTGATCGAGCAAGACTAGGAGGTACCCCTATGGCAACAATAGCCGAGAATCGCACCGTAGCGCCTGCCGTCAGAGAGGGTAAGCCGGCCTCATTTTACGCCGGCGCCGTTCTACGCTACGGCTTTCTGATCCTGATCTCGCTGATCGCGTTCATGCCGTTTATTCTCTCGTTCCTGGGCACGTTTAAGACCAATGTGGAGCTGACCTCTTTCCCACCAACCTTCCTCCCGGAGCAGTGGCGCCTGGAAAACTGGGTGCGCGTCTGGAACTTCTCGCTGCCCAGCGTGGCGGGCGGGGTGATGCCGCGCTGGCTCTGGAATAGCATCTGGCTGGCCCTGCTGAACGTCGCCACCCAGCTCTTCTTCTGCTCGCTGGCCGGCTACGCCTTCGCCCGCATGCAGTTCCCCGGCCGCGACTGGATCTACGCTTTCATTATCGCCACCATGGCCATCCCCGGCGTGATCACCATGATCCCCGGCTTCGTCTTCTTCGCGCGCCTGGGCTGGATCAATACCTTCTGGCCCCTGATTGTGCCCAGCATCGTGACGCCCTTCGGCATTCTAATGCTCACGCAGTTCTTCAAGTCGATCCCCAAGGAGCTGGAGGAAGCGGCCCAGATGGACGGCCTTGGCCGCTTCGGCACCTACAGCCAGATCGCCCTGCCGCTCTCGCGCCCCGCCCTGATCACCCTAGCCATCCTGGCCTTCCAGGGCAGCTGGAACAACTTTACCGGCCCGCTGCTGTTCCTACAGCGCCCCGAGCTGATGACCCTAACCGTGGGCATGAACTTCTTCCGCACCCAGTTCTCCAACGACTTCTCCGCCATCCTGGTGGGCGCGATGTTCAACGCCATCCCGGTGCTGCTGCTGTTCTTCTTCCTCAATCGCTA
>JAYUYB010000137.1:0-5176 GCA_043752655.1 Chloroflexota bacterium | reverse complement strand
AGCAGCGTCGGGCGCTTCAGCCCCTCCAGCACAGGGTGCAGCAGCCGGTCGAGGGCCGTGAGCACCGTGTCGATCTCGGCGGCGACGTGGCGCGACTCCGGGCCTTGGATGTGCGAGACGCTGTCGATTGTGTCGACATAAAGCTGGTAGTAGGCGGGGCCTTGTTGAGTCTCCAGACGCTCGGCCAGCAGCGTGATCGCCTCGGCGATCGTGCGAAAGCCCACGCTGTCGGCGCCCGCGCAGACGGTGCGGGTGAAGGGCGACTGTACGTAGCTGGCGTGCTGGAGGACCGTCGAGCGTACACCGTGGCTGGCGAGGCGCTGGTAGAGCGTGTCGGTGGGGAAGAGGCTGGCGGGGTCAACCCCGGCCTCGGCCAGCGTCTCGCGGCCCTTGTCGCCAGCGAACGAGTAGAGCAGCGGCGCGATCACGCGGCCCAGGCTCGGCTCGTAGAAGAACCACTCGTAGACGCCGGAGGCCGCCGGAGGCTGGCCGGTGTGAATGGCGGTGACGTGGGCCGAGGTCGTTGAGGGAAACATCGTAGTGAGCCGCGAGACCACGCCGTCGTGCAGGAAGCGCCGCAGAAACGGGTAGCGCTCCATGCGCGGCTCAAAGAAGCGCCAGCCAAAGCCGTCGAGCAGCAGCAGGATAACGCTATCGTAGCGCTCCGCGAGGCCGGTGAGGGCGGATGCGGGAAGCGGGGCTGGGCCGTGGCCGGTGAGCGTGCGCTCAATCGTGGCGGGGATACTGGCGAAGCCGAAGCTGTCGTAGAGCGGGCGGACGAAGCGCTCGCCGAAGCGGGCGGCCTCGACGGCGGTGACAGAATCCTGGTTGAGCATAATTCTTTCCGCTGGGGCGCGTGGGGCACCCACAAGGGGCGACCCTACGCGCCGTCACGAGACGGAGATAACCGACCACGGCAGCGTTTGCCCGGCGTAGAAGGGCACCACGTCGCCGTAGCGCTCGGGCACCTGCCAGGGCTGCTCGGCGAGCGTGACGGCCTTGGCGGGTGGGGTGAGGCCGTAGACGCGGCAGGCGGTATCGGAGACAAAAGCCTGGAGCTGGGGGAGGGCGTCGTGGCGTGCAAAGAGCTCGGCGAGCAGCGGCAGGATCACGGGGGCGGTAAACACACCAGCGGCGCAGCCGGCGGCCTCTTTGCGCTGCACAGGGTGGGGCGCCGAGTCGCTGCCGAACATCAGGCGCGGGTGGGCGCGCAAGGCGGCGTCGAGCAGCGCGGCGCGATCCTCGGGGCGCTTGGCGATCGGCTTGCAGAACAGATGCGGGCTGAGCAGGCCGCCCGCAACGTCGTCGAGCGTGATCAGCAGATGGTGCAGCGTGACGGTGGCGGCGAGGTTTGGATGGGCGTCGAGCAGATCGACCGCGGCGGCGGTGGTGATATGCTCCATCACGATGGTAAGGCGTGGGAAGCGCCGCGCCCAGCGCGCGTAGATCGGCAGAAACTCGGCCTCGCGGTCGAGCACAAAGCCGTGGCTCTCGCCGTGGACGAGCAGCGGGATGCCGAGACGCTCCATGCTGGCGAGCGTGGGGTCGATGGCCTCCAGATCGCTCACGCCGTTAGCGCTGTTGGTGGTGACGCCCTCTGGGTACAGCTTGACGCCGACGATATATGGCCGCGCTGCGATGAGCGTGGCCTCGTCGTAGGGGCGAAAGAAGAGCGTCATCAGCGGGGCGAACGTGTGGGCAGCAGTGGCGGCGCGCACGGCGGTGGCGTAGGCGTGCAGGCGCTCCAGGCTGTCGACGGGCGGCACGAGGTTGGGCATCACCACGGCGCCGGCAAAAGCGTGGGCGCTGAGTGGGGCGACCAGAGCGAGCATCGGCCCCTCGCGGAGGTGCAGGTGCATGTCGAGGGGCGAGTGGAGCGTGATCGCCACGGGGGCTCCTTTCCGCTACGGCTCGCGGGCTATTGTAGCGCATGTTGATCCCCGTGCCGGGCGTGGTGTCCACAGATGCCACAGATTTCCGGTCTATTTCTGTCTCAGCCGGGGGCGCGGGATACGCAAGAGCGCCGCCCAAATAGGCGGCGCTGAACGATGCAAACTTAACTATCTTGCTTTTTCAACTTCACAATAGCCCAAGCTGCCGCAGCAGGCGGGCCTCGTCGGCGAACCCCTGGTTCAGAAAGCGCACGGCGCCTGTCGTATCCAGCACAAGCGTTGCAGGAACCGTGAGGATACCCAGCTGCGCAACCAGCGCGGGGTGATCCTCCGCCGAGAGCGTGGTGACGTGAGCGGCGCTCGCCAGGTGCGCACGCAGGCGACCGAGGGCCGGCGCTTGCCGGACACGACACTCGACGCAGCTGGGTAGCGAAAAGGCCACGATGGCCGGGCGACCGGCGGGCACGAGCGCGGCGAAGGGGCGCGTGTCGGCCAGGGCGTGCAGGCGGCGGCGCTGCCCTGCGCGCAGCAAGAGCCAGCCAACCAGCACAAGGGCGGCAAGGGCGGCAACAAGCAGCAGGCGCTCAACCATCGGGTTACCCGGCCCTGCGCAGACGCGCCAGCTGGAGGTAGACGAAACAGCCGACACAGAAGCCAAAGAACAGATTGATCGCCGCGAGCGCCACGACCACGAGCGTGAGCGCCCAGCCGAGCAGGCCCAGCCCCGCGATAAGGGCGAGCCAGGCGACACCAAGGACTGTGGCACCAAGGCCCTGGGCAAAGCGGTGGGGCGCAGCCGCCTCGGCGTGCAGGTCGGGGCGCAGCAGACCGGCAGGCCGCAGCACGTCGCGGTAGAGCCGCTGAAACAGCGCCAGCTGCGGGCTGATGGTGCCGAGCGCCATCACGGCGGCAACCAGGGCCACCAGCCAAGGCAGCGCCAACACAAAAGCGACCAGCAGCAGCGTGATGATCGCGGCCTGATTCACCTTGAGCGCCGTGCGGTCAACGGATATGCCTGTGGGTCCAACGGCCTGGTCTACAGCGGTTTCCATACGAGTTTCCTTGCACTGAGCGGTCGAGCCTGGGGAGATCGTAATGGATTTGCGCCAATTGTCAAGTTGTTTGGTTGATTTAGTATACAACCGCCCGCTCAGCGGGGCGCGCTTGCGCGCTGGCGCAGGAGCCCCTTGACGATAAAGAGCACCAGGTAGGAGACGACGAGCAGGATGACGGACAGCATCAGGGCCAGGCTCAGGTCGAGCTCGAAGCCGAGGTAGATCGCCAGAGGCATGGTCTGGGTGCGCCCTGGGAAGTTGCCGGCGAAGATGATCGTCGCGCCAAACTCGCCCAGCGCCCGCGCCCAGCTCATCACCAGCCCACCCAGCAGCACAGGCCAGCAGAGCGGCAGCGTGATGCGCGTGAACACCTGCCACGGCCCGCCACCATCCACCATTGCGGCCTGCTCCAGCTCGCGCTCCACGCCGTCGAAGCCGGCCACCGCCGTCTTGATGTAAAACGGCGCGGCCACGAAGGTCTGCGCGAGCACCACGGCGACACTGGTGAAGGCGATCGAGATGCCGGCGTCGTCGAGCCACGCGCCGATCACGCCGCGCCGACCGAAGGCGAGCAGCAGCGCGATGCCCGCCACCGAGGGCGGCAATACCATCGGTAAGTCCACCAGCGTATCGAGCAGGCCGTGCCCACGGAAGCGCCGCCGGGCCAGCAGATACGCCAGCGGTGTCCCGAGCAGCAGCCCCAATGCGGTGCTCGCCGCCGTCGTGGTTAAACTGAGCCAGATCGCCTGGCCCACTTCGGGGTTGGCAAGGTTGGCCGCGAGATCCTCTGGGCGCACCCGGCTGATCATCACCACGATGGGGACGAGCAGAAAGGCCAGCATGGGCAGGCTGGCCAGGAGCAGACCGATTGTTGTGCCCGACAGCGGGCGCCGCGAGGCGGTACGGACGACGCGCGGGGAGATCGTGCTGCGCTCCATCTAACGGTTTACCGGGGCGCGCCTGACCATCGCGGCCAGGCGCACGGTAGCGCCCATGGTCAGGGCAGGGTGAAGCCGTAGCGCACGAGCAGCAGCCGCGTATCGCCCGCGAACATGTACGCCACGAACTTCTGGGCCAGGGCGGGGTTACGTGAGTCGCTGACCGGCGCGATCGGGTAGCTTGCGAGCACGTTGAGGCTGCGCGGGATCTCGATGCGCTTGACCGGCGTGCGCGGGCTGCTAACCACGTCGGAGACATACGCAACCCCGGCGTCGCCCTCGCCCAGCGAGACTTTGGTAAGCACCGAGCGCACGCTGTCCTCGTAGGAGACGACGTTTTTGAGCACATTGTCCTTGAAGCCGCTGCCGAAGGCCGCGTCGCGGCTGGCTTTGTCCAGGAAGTCGAGCGTGTACTGGCCGACCGGCACCGCCTTCGCGGCAAACACGAGCTTCAAGCCCGGCTTGGCCAGATCCTGGAGCCGGGTGATGCGCACCTTGCTGCCAGGCGCGGTCACGACGACAAGCCGGTTGAGCACGAAGGGCTTGCTCGTGTCCTTGGCGACGCGCCCCGCGTTGACGGCCACGCTCATCTGGGCCGTGTTGGCCGAGGCGAACACGTCGGCGGGGGCGCCCTGGCCAAGCTGGGCGGCCAGCTGCTGCGAGCCGGCAAAGTTGAAGATCACCTTCGTGCCAGGGTTCGCCCGCTCGAAGTTGCGCCCGATCTGGCGGAAGGCGTCGGTGAGCGAGGCGGCGGCAAAGACCGTCAGCTCGGTGGGCGCCTGCACAGCAGGCGCGGCGACCGCAGGGGCGACCGGGCCGCCCAGCAGCGCGACCAGGGCGAGCATTAGGGCGACGAGCAGCAGCGGGCGGAGACGATGCATATTGAACTTCCTCGTACTGGCTTGACCACACTGTCGGAAGGTTTTATACTTAAAAGATAAGCGCCTACTTGCTGAGTATAGGATCGGTTGCAGCCTGTGTCAAGGCGTGGTTGCTGCCCGGGTGTGCGTATCGTTTCGGGCCAGGCGGGGCGGCGGGCGACTGAAGTCGCGCCACCGGGGCGCTTTGCGCCGCGCGTCGGCCTGCGCCGACGCCGTGCTGCGTCCGCGTAGGCGGGCGAGCGGCCGGAGGCCCGGCCGGCGCGGCTTCAGCCGCCGGCCAGTGGGCAGCCCGAAACAATACGCCGCACCGTTGCTGCCCGCTCGCGGCACACTGCGCAGCTCTGGGCGCCGAGCAGTACCATCTGGAGTTTCTGCAGCCGGTGCGTGTGCCTACCTTCACCCAGGTGTTC
>JAYUYB010000136.1:0-1982 GCA_043752655.1 Chloroflexota bacterium | reverse complement strand
GTGGCTCGGTGGGTTTACCAGACGATGACGGGGAGGCCGAACTCGAGACTTTTGGCGGCGGCGGTGCGCAGCAACTCGAGGCAGAGGAACACCTCGGCGTTGTGTTTGACACCGGCGCTCACGAGCATGGGCGCGAGCTCGACGAGCTCGGCCTGGAGGCGCTGAGCAGAGCCGAAGAACGCGCTATCCTCCTCGCCGTCCTCGTTCTCGAAGTTGAGCCAGACCGGCTTCTCGAAGTCGGCGGGGATGTAGTAGCTATTGATGCCCTGGAGGTTGATCAGGTGGGCGAAGCGCGTTGTAGCGAGCTCATCCCATATATCGGTGACGGTGCGGTCGAGATCATCATTGAGCACAGGGCCATCCTCGATCACCTCGCCGATATCGTCGCCGCGCTCGAGGCGGGCGGCGAGCCGCGAGAGCTGGTAGAGGGCGCCCATATTGGCGAGGCCGGCCTCCCAGACCTCGGTGCCGGGCTGGCTGATCAGATCGATGTCGATGCCCTCGTCGCGGAGCTGATCCTGGACGGCGGAGACCGACTCGTACTCCTCGGTATAGGCGGCGCGGTCCTCGTCGGGGCGCACCGTAATCATCGAGCCGACCACAAGGTCGAGCTCGGTAGGCTGCTCAATATCGCTCATCACCCCTCCTTTTGAGCGCAACACACGGCCACCAGTATACCATATGGAGAATCCCGCAGGGTTGTCCACAGATTTCCCATCCATTTCCGGCCTATTCCGGAGGCTGGCGGAGCAACGAGGATTGGCTGCATTGCCCGTGCATAGGGTGTATGGTAGAATTATAGTGCGTTGTATCTTCTTGCACGGGTCCTGTCGCGGCAGCACAGCGCGAACCGGCGGACCGCACGTAACAGAGGTGGTTGTATGGAAAAGTCTACCTTCAAGACCAAGGTAGGCCTGGCCCAGATGCTCAAGGGCGGCGTGATTATGGATGTTGTCACGCCCGAGCAGGCGCGGCTCGCCGAGGAGGCGGGCGCCGTAGCAGTGATGGCGCTAGAGCGCGTCCCCGCCGACATTCGCGCCCAGGGCGGTGTGGCGCGCATGAGCGACCCAGAGCTGATCATGGCGATCAAGGCGGCTGTGACCATCCCCGTGATGGCCAAGGCGCGGATCGGCCACTTTGTTGAGGCCCAGGTGCTCGAGTCGCTCGGCATCGACTATATCGACGAGAGCGAGGTGCTTACCCCGGCGGACGAGGAGCACCACATCAACAAGCATAAGTTTCAGCTCCCCTTTGTCTGCGGCTGCAAAAATATTGGCGAGGGCCTGCGCCGTGTGGCCGAGGGCGCCGCGATGCTGCGCACCAAGGGCGAGGCGGGCACCGGCAATGTGGTGGAGGCCGTGCGCCACGCCCGCGCCATATTCAGCGAGATCCGCCGCCTCCAGACGATGGGCGAGGACGAGCTTTTCGTCTACGCGAAGAATATTCAGGCCCCATACGAGCTGGTGCGCCAGATCGCGGAGACGGGCCGCATGCCCGTGGTGAACTTCGCGGCAGGCGGCATCGCCACGCCCGCCGACGCCGCCCTGATGATGCAGCTCGGCGTGGACGGCGTGTTCGTGGGCTCGGGCATCTTCAAGAGCGGCGACCCGATGAAGCGGGCGCGCGCGATCGTGGAGGCCACCACGCACTACAACGACCCGGAGATCATCGCGGAGGTAAGCAAGCACCTCGGCGAGGCGATGGTCGGCATCAACATCGATCAGATCCCGGCCGAGCAGCGCATGGCGCAGCGGGGCTGGTAGCAACCGAGGGCACAGGGCACATGGTACTGGGAACAGGGCGCCGCGCAGGCCCGGTTCCGAACCCTGTTCCCTATCCCCGGTACCCTCTACCCTTATGACAGTTGGTGTACTCGCGCTGCAGGGCGACTTCCGAGAGCATGTCGAGCAGCTGCGTCGGATCGGCGTCGCGCCGATTGAGGTGCGGCTGCCGAAACATCTGGCCGCCGTCGAGCGTCTGAT
>JAYUYB010000135.1:0-5195 GCA_043752655.1 Chloroflexota bacterium | reverse complement strand
CAGCGCCATCCGTGAGCAGCGCCTGGTGCAGATTCGCAACTTCCTGGCAACCTTGCTGCTCTCACAGGGCACGCCGATGCTCGTGGCCGGCGACGAGTTCGGGCGCACGCAGGGCGGCAACAACAACGCCTACTGCCAGGATAACCCGGTCTCCTGGCTCGACTGGGAAGCGGTGCGTGAGCCAGAGGCGGCGGGGCTGCTCGACTTCACGCGTCGGCTGATCGCGCTGCGCCGTCGGCACCCCATCCTCCAGCGGCGCAGCTTCTTCCAGGGGCCGCTCGCGCCCGGCAGCGCCGAGTACGATGTTGAGTGGCTCAGCCCGGACGGCCAGGAGATCAGCCCGGCGCTCTGGCACAACCCCGAGCTGCGCTGCTTCGGCCTGCTGCTGAATGGCCGCGTGATGGTGGAGCAGGACGCGAGCGGCCGCCCCATCCACGACGACGTGCTGCTCATCCTCTACAACGCCGGCCACGACGCCGTCCCCTTCATCCTGCCCGACTGGCCGGACGACCCGCTGTGGGAGCTGCTGATCGACACGTCCGACCCCGCCGCCAACGGCGATCATGCGCACACCAGCGAGATCTTCCAGCTGCCACCGCGCTCGCTGGTGCTGCTCGCCGAGCGCACCGATGGCCCGCCACCCCCGCCGCGGCCGGTGAAGCTTCCCGGAAGCTAGACGATCGTCGCGAAGTAATCGTCGATCGTCTCGGCGCGCCGGATCAGCTGCACGTCGCCGTCCTCGCGCAGCAGCAGCTCGGCGCAGCGTAGCTTACCATTGTAGTTGAAGCCCATCGCGTGGCCGTGGGCGCCCACATCGTGGATCACCACAAGCTCGCCGGGGGCGAGCGGCGGCAGGGCGCGATCGATGGCGAACTTGTCGTTGTTCTCGCAGAGCGAGCCGGTCACATCGTAGCGCTGCGTGGCCGGCGCGTGCTCCTTGCCCAGCACGCTCAGGTGATGGTAGGCGCCGTACATGCCGGGGCGCATCAGGTTGGCCATGCTGGCGTCGAGCCCGGCGTACTGCTTGTAGGTCGTCTTAAGGTGGCGCACTGTGGCCACGAGGTAGCCGTGGGGGCCGGTGATCACGCGGCCGCACTCCATCGCCAGTGCAGGCGGTGCTAGGCCCGTGCCGCCGAAGCTCGCGTCGTAGGCCGCGCGCACGCCCGCGTCCATCGCCGCCAGATCCACCGGCACGTCCTCGGGGCGGTAGGGGATACCGATGCCGCCGCCAAGATTCACCAGCTCGAATGTGATCTCGAGCCGCGCGCTCAGCTCGGCCACCAGCTCAAAGAGCATGCGCGCGGTGGCGATCACTGAGCCGGGGTCGAGCTCGTTGGAGACGATCATGGCGTGCAGGCCGAAGCGGCGCAGGCCCATGGCGCGTGCGGCGGCGTAGCCCTCAAACAGCTGCGCGCGAGTGACGCCGAACTTGGCCTCTTCAGGGCGCCCGATGATCGCGTTGCCCTCGCGCAGCGGGCCGGGGTTGTAGCGAAACGAGAGAAACTCCGGCAGCCCGGCGTGGCGCGCGAGGTACGCCAGGTGCTCTACGGCGTCGAGGTTGATCAGCGCGCCGAGGCGCCTTGCAGCGACGAACTCCTCGGCGGGGGTGTTGTTGGAGGTTAGCAGCAGGTGCTCGCCGCTGATCCCGGCGCGCTCGGCCAGCAGCAGCTCGGGCAGCGAGGAGCAGTCGGCGCCGCAGCCCTCCTCGGCCAGGAGTCGCAGAATATGCGGGTTGGGCGTGGCCTTCACGGCGAAGAACTCGCGGAAGGCGGGCGCCCAGGCGAAGGCGGCGTGAAGCGCGCGGGCGGCGGCGCGCATGCCCGCCTCGTCGTATAGGTAGAACGGCGTGGGGTGCTGAACGATGATCCTACGGATGAGCTCGGGGTCAAACGGCTGTCGCTTCATCAGTCTCCACCAAACCAGCGCTCGTAGATCGCGTCGTAGGTGCCGTCCTGGCGCAAGGTAAGCAGCGCCTCGTTGATCGGCTCGCGCAGCGGGCTGCCCGTTGGCAGGGCGATGCCGTAGCTCTCGTCCTGGAAGATCGGGCCGACCACCTGGAGCGTGCCGCGGCCCTGGTTAAGCGCGTGATAGAGCAGCACTGGCGCATCGAAGACCATGGCGTCGACGTCGCCCGCGCGCAGCAGATCGTAGGCCTGCTCGATCCGCGCAACCCCCACAAAGTCGATCCGCTGCTTCTCGAGGTAGCTTGCCGCCGTGCTGCCCTGCACTGTCGCCACACGCTTGCCTGGCAGGTCGCTCGGCCCGTCGACAGCGCTGCTCAGCCGCTGCACCGTCATCAGCGAGGTTACAGAGGCTGTGAACTGGGCGATCAGGATCACGCTGAGCAGCATCCAGAACATCACCAGCAGTCGCCGCAGCGCTTGGCGCGGCGTGGGGCCGGGGTAGCCCGAGGTGGTAAACGTGCTCACGGCCCACCAGATGCCCTCCCAGACGCCTGGCAGGTAGTTGTCGGGAAAGTCGGGGTTGGGGCGCTCGACAATCCAGATCACGTGGGCCATCACAAGCAGGATGATTATGCCGACCAGCAGCACCTGGAGCATGGGCTGCGGTACCTCGGGCGCAACCAGCGCGCTGAGGCCGGTCTCGCTTTTCGCGCTGACCATAATCTGCAGCCCTGCGTTCAAGATCGGGTAGGAGAAGTCGAGCACGGCCTCGCGCTCGGGCGTCATGCTGATCCCAGCGATCGCCAGCTCGGCGCTGCCGTCCTCCACCGCCGCGAGCTGCTCGCGCACGCTGCCTACTTCAACCAGCTCGTACTGGAGCCCGAGCTGCTCGGCGATCGCATCCCACAGCTCGATGCTGAAGCCGCTCAGTCGTCCACCCTCCTTCACCACCAGTGGCGCTAGCTCCTTGGTGACAACCCGCACGCTCGCCTGGCGCAGCGCCTCGGGGCGCGCTACGGCGGCAGGCGGCTTGTGAGCTGCGACGATCAGCGCAAGGGCGAGCAGAAGCAGCAGGCGGAGTGTCGGGCGCATAAGAATCCCCGAGAGCAGGTGAGCAGCCGCAAGTGGCCCGCGTATTGTAGGCCACATCGGCTACATCAACCCTGTTCATAGGGAGGGATTATCTGTGCGCCAACCGTCCTACCCCGTACCGGCGCCTCTCGTGGGCGCCTCACCCAGCTCGCGCAGCGCCTCCTCTGCGGCCTGTGCCTCAGCGGGGGCGGCGCCAGCGGGGTTGTAGCGCGCCTGCTCGTAGGCGGCGGTGATCCGGCCAACTGGCACAACGGCCTGCGCGGCGCTCGCGGCGGCAGGCGCAAACTCGGCGGGGGTCTGGGCGGGGAGGCGGCGCTGCTCGCGGGCCTCCAGTAGCAGCAGCAGGCGCACGTAGGCCCGGCGTGCGCGCGTGCTGGGGTCGTTCGCAGTAAGCGCGGCCAGAGCGGCGCGCAGGCCCTCCAGCGGGCGGGCGAAGGGGTTGCGCAGGCCGCGCAGCAGGTCGCGCAGATCACCCCCGAGGCTGGCGAACAGCCCGAGCGACTCGCGCTCCTCGTCGCTGCGCGCGGCGGGGCGGCGCCGGCGGCGCAGCACCAGGATGGCGATCACCAGGATAATGATCGGGATCAGGGCGAGCAGGAACGTGGCTCCATTGGCCAGCCGCGTGATCGTCGCCATGGCCGCAGCGCCTTGCTGCTCAGCGGCGACCTGCTCGACCGGGGGTGGCGGCGCTAGCCCCTGGAGGCGTGCGAGAATGGCCTGGATCAAGCCCATCAGCGGCTCACCCAGGTAGGTGATGAACAAGTAGGCGATCACGCCGCCCACCAGGGCGAAGGGCAGCAGCAGCAGGCGCAGCATGTTCTGCGCGACCGCCGTGGCCTCGCCGCCGCCAAGCAGCCCGGTGGCTGCGACCGAGCTGGCCACAACGACGCCGATCGCGGCCACGAGCGTAAGCAGCCAGCGCCAGCTTAGGCCGCCGAGCTGCCCGCCGGCCACCTCCTGCGCGTGGGCCAGCGCTAGCGCCAGCAGCCCAAGGCTGATCAGGCCTACCACATGGCCCAGGATCAGCGCCGAGCCCAGGGGCGCGCCGGTGCCGCTGATCGCGCCCAGCAGCAGGCTCACCACGGCCACCGCGGCGCCCCGGCTAAACAGGCTGCCCACGGTCGCGCTGTCTCGCGTGTCGATGCGCGTGCCGCGCCAGTAGAGCAAGAGCGCAAGCAGCAGCAGCACGTAGGCCTGAAACACGTTGGGGCCGCCGGGGATCAGCGCGCCCAGGGCGCCCAGCGGGCCAACGCCCAGGGCGCCGCCGATCAGCAGCATGGCGGCGAGCAGCGCGCCTACAAGTAGGGCGGCGCGGTCGTAGCGCGCGTGCAGCCGCAGCGTCACCTGATCGCTGAGCCAGCCCAGAAGCACCACGCTAAAGATCAGCGGCCACCCAAGGCCTACCCCCGTAAGCGCGGCCAGCGGCAGGCTCACCACGGTTGCCTCTAGGGCCGCCACAATCAGGATGAAGAGCAGACGGATCATAGAAGTGCTGAGTGCTGAGTATATGAAGTGCTGAGTGCTGAGTGCTGAGTGCTGAGTCCTGTCGGCAACAACAGGCGGCCAGCTCAGACACTCGGCACTCAGCACTTTGCCCGGTACTCAGCACTCTGTTCGGCCACTCAGCACTCTGCTCGGCGCCCTACTTCGTCTCGCGGTAGGCCACGTGCCTGCGGACGAGCGGGTCATACTTCTTCAGCTCGATCCGGCTGGCGTCGTTGCGGCGGTTCTTCGTAGTCGTGTAGGTGTGGCCGCTCTCTGTGCTCTTGAGCTTGATGATGATGCGGTTACCCTTTTTGCTGGCCATACTCGACAGTCCTTTTCCTTGGCGTGGCGCACGAAAATGGCGCCTGCACAGCGCTAACCAAGATTGTAGCACAACCCGCCTCTAGCGGCAAGTTTGATCGCGAAGCGGTAGGGCTACGTTATTATCGGCGCTGTTGCCAGCACCCGGCGGTTGAAACCGCAGCGGCCGGGCCTGCGGCCGCGCGTCGGCCTGCGCCGACGCGTCCGGACACGCCCGCGCAGGCTGGCGCCCAGCGCAGCGCGCCGTGGGGGCGCGCGTTCACGCGCTCGCATGCCGACCATGACGTAGCCCTAAGGTGCAGCCGTGATCCTCCCGAAAGACCGCGACCCTCGCCTGATCACCATCCGCCGCGGGGGCACGCTCACAGACTCCGACCATCAGCTGCTCGCCCT
>JAYUYB010000134.1:0-5199 GCA_043752655.1 Chloroflexota bacterium | reverse complement strand
TCCTGAACACGTACGCCCTCTCGGTCTGCTCCAACCTGGGCACGATCGCGGCCCACTGGGCGATCCTGGCAGCGCTCGGCATCAGCGTGTCGCCAGGTGCGACGATCTGGCTTGTGTTCGCGGGGTCGCTCTCCATGCTGCTGCCAATTAGCATCAATAGCCTTGGCGTCCTAGAGAGCGTGTTTATCGTTGTGTTGGCAGCGTATGGTGTGCCGGCACCCACGGCGCTGGCCGTGGCGCTGCTGGCTCGCGCTTTATCGATACTCTACAGCCTGGCCGGCGGCGCCCTGTCGCTGCGCACAGGCGGCTGGGCCGTGAAAGAGCCCGCCGCAGAGGTGCTCAACTGAGCCTTCGCCCTGCTCGCTCAGGGGCGCATTTCGTAAAGCTGGAGTGTGCCCCGCCCTGCACCCTGCCCGATCTCGCGCTGCTCCGCCAGGCGCCCGTGCTCGCTCAGCCAGGGCTTTGTGGCCGCCCAGAACGTGGGGTAGGTGTAGCGCGTGGAGAAGAGCCAGACGCGCCGGTAGCGCCCCGCGTAGAGCTCGGCCGGCCCAACCTGATCCGGCGTGTGCCAGCGCATGAACGCCATGCGACGCTGCGAGGCCGCGACGCTTTCGGCCGGCCCGCCAAAGTAGACATCGGTGGCGTCGGGATAGCGCAGCGCCGCCAGGTCGAAGCTCTGCCAGTCGAGCAGGATCACCGCGTCGCCAGGGCGGCGCGCGCGGAAGAGCGCGTCGAGCGGGGGGTGGAGCGAGTGGGGCGCGGGGGCGCTCGGGTAGGTGATCGCCAGCCCGGCGACGATTGATACGGCGACGGCGGCTGTGAGGCCGCGCGTGAGCCAGTGCTGCCAGCCGCGCACTGCCGCCCCCGCCAGCAAAATAAAGAGCGGCCCGCTCACCCCGATCAGCGAGCGGTCGAGCAGGATGGGCCTGACAGTCAGCGACAGCACCGTTGCGACCAGGCAAGGGGTTAACAGCGCAAACAGGAGCAGCGACCACGCCGGCCCCTCCTCGGAGCCCCGCCAGATCTGGCCCGCAGCGAAGGCCACGGCGAACACCAGGGCGCTTACGGCGGGCACGTAGAGCAGCAGCACAAGCCGCAGCGGCGCCTGGCCGTCGAGCAGCGTGGCGTTGTTGAGGATCGCCATCAGCGCGAACAGCCAGCTCAGGGGGCTGCTGCCGCGAATCCAGAAGTCTGCGACCACCGCGCTCGTGAGGGTGAGCATGGTCAGCAGGAAAGGGCTGAAGCTGATCACGGCCGCGAGCTGCGCAAGGATCAGCCCCGCCCAGGCCCGGCGATCAAGCTGGCGCAGGCGCACGCTCTCGGCGAGCGCCCAGAGGTTGAGGCCAAGCAACGAGAAGCCGAAGTAGACATGGGTGTAGAAGCCCGCCGCAGCGGCGAGGCCGAACAGCGCCCAGCGCCAGGCGTCGCCCCGCCGCCAGGCCCCAAGAAAGGCCAGCGTGGTGAGCAGCAGCAGCAGCGTGAGCAGGGGGTACATGCGGGCCTGCTGGCCGTGGAAGATCAGGAAGGGCGAGCTCGCCATTAGCGCGGCGGCCACAAGGCCGGTGGCGTGCCCCAGAAGCGTACGCCCCAGCAGGTAGACGGCCGGCACGCAGAGCAGGCTGATAAGCACAGAGAAGAGGCGCAGCGAGATCAGCTCGTAGCCGAAGCGGGCGCCCCAGAAGTGCAGCAGGATGTGATACAGTGGCGGGTGCGTGTCGTTGGCGGTGATCGAGCGGAAGATCTCCAGGGCCGGCGGGCGCACAGCAAAGCTGGAGATGACCTCGTCGTGCCAGTAGCCCATATAATCGAGCCGG
This sequence comes from Chloroflexota bacterium, assembly GCA_043752655.1. Taxonomy (GTDB): domain Bacteria; phylum Chloroflexota; class Chloroflexia; order Chloroflexales; family Chloroflexaceae; genus OHK40. The sequence goes on along the minus strand of JAYUYB010000134.1, from coordinate 3,385 downwards.
AACAGGCGCAGTCCAAGGCCAACGGCCATGATGCTCGCGAGCATCAGTAGGCCGCGCAGGCCAATCTCCAGCTGGCCCGCCGAAGCGCGCGGCTCGAACAAGCTTCGCCTGGCTGAGCGCATTTTGGTGTATCCCTCGTGCTGGGGCAGAGTAGCGTGCGTGGCAGGCTTCAGTATACTTGGGGCGGGAACCACGCTCGCGGCTGAAGCCGTTTGCTCTGCTAGGCGAAGGCCGCCTGCGCAGCCTCAACCGAAGCGCGCGGCTCGAACAAGCTTCGCCTGGCTGAGCGCATTTTGGTGTATCCCTGGGGCGGGAACCACGCTCGCGGCTGAAGCCGCTTGCTCTGCTAGGCGAAGGCCGCGCAGGCGGCCTTCCCAGAGAGTAGCCGCGCGCTTCAGCGCGCGGCGTGCAAGGGGCCTGAAAAGATGCGCGTGGTGATGCTCGCCCCCTTTGGGATTCGCCCTAAGGGCACGCTGCTGGCGCGGATGCTGCCGCTTGCCCAGGCCCTCGCGCGGCGCGGCCATGCCCTCACGATTGTGGCCCCGGCGCTCCAGAACCCTCAGGATGCCGGCACGCGCGCTGTGTACGGCGGCGTGCCTGTGCTGCACGCGCCTGCCCCGCGCCTGCCTGGCCCGGCCGCCGTCGCCGAGCTGAGCGCCGCCCTGCTGCGCCTGGCCCGTGCGGAATCCCCGCAGCTGATCCATCTCTTTAAACCCAAAGGCTACGCTGGGCTGGCCGCGCTGTCCGCTCACACACTGCGCCCGCGCCTGCCGCTGGTGGTGGACAGCGACGACTGGGAGGGCTGGGGCGGCTGGAACGACCTGCTGCCCTACCCCGCCGCCGCCAAACAGCTCTTCGCCTGGCAGGAGCGCGATCTGCCGCATCGTGCCGCGAGCGTGACGGTGGCGAGCCGCACCCTGGAGAGCCTGGTCTGGGCCATGGGCGTGCCCCCCGAGCGCGTGTTCTACCTGCCCAATGGCGTCGAACCTGACCAGGTGACCGGGCGACAAGGTGACAAGGTGACACCTGACAAACCTAGCGCACCCGGTCACCCGGTCACCCGGTCACCTGGTCACCTGGTCACGCTGTCGCCGACCATGCTGCTCTACACGCGCTTCTGGGAGCTGGATCTGGGCGAGCTGGCGGCTGCCCTCGTGGCGCTCCACGCGGCGCGGCCAGAGGCGCGGCTGATCGTGGTGGGGCGCGGCGAGCGCGGCGAGGAGCGCGAGCTGCTGGCCCTGGCGGGCCGCGCTGGCTTCGCCAAGCTGCTGGACTACCGGGGCTGGCTGGAGCCCGCCGCGATCCCCGCCACCATCGCCGAGGCTGGCATCGCGCTTGTGCCAACCCGCGACACGCTGGTGAACCGCGCGCGCTGCTCCGCCAAGCTCCTGGAGCTGATGGGCGCCGGCCTCGCGCTGGTGGCGAGCGACGTGGGCGAGGCGCGCTCCTTTATCACGCACGAGCAGAGCGGCCTGCTGGTGCCGCCCGGCGACGCTGCGGCCCTCGCGGCAGCCGCGATCCGCCTGCTCGACGACGCCGAGCTGCGGGCGCGGCTTGGGGCCGGGGCGCATACGGCGGCCCAGCGCTTTAGCTGGGACCGGCTGGCGCCGAAAGCGGAGGCGGCGTATTATGCTGCTCTGAGGAGGCTTTAAGATGCTTGACTGGCTGTTTGGGCGCGGCGAGAAGCGGGTCGTCTGGACCACGAACGGCGCGAAGTAGCACGAACGGCGCGAACGCGCAACCGCGCATAAACGAGGCCAGTTTCGCGGTGGTTCGCACGCGTTCGCGGCTTCGTGGTCCAAATGGCTCGGGCGCTCAGGCAGCTGTGAGTAACGCTATTCCCATAGCATAAAGGTTTGTATCTCATGCTTGACTGGCTCTTTGGGCGCGGCGAGAAACGGGGCGAGCAGGCGCGGCCGGTGCTGCACGGCGAGCGCACGAACGCGGCGCCGATCGAGCTGCGCGTGGCGATGGTGATCCACAACCCGCTGCTGGAGGCCCACGGCGGGCGCAAGCTGCATCAGCATTTTGGCTGGCACGACCCGGACGTGCTCGCGCGCCAGTACAGCGACGACCTGCGGGCCTGCTCCGGCGGCATCGCCCGCTACAGCGTGGTGGAGCGCCACGAGGTGGATGGCTACCCGGTGAAGCTGGACGGCTTCGCCTACGACGACGCTGAGTTTCTGCGCTGCTGGGCGCGGCGCGGCGGCTTCCATCAGCCCGACGCCGCCGACTACCATCGCATCCTGGCCGAGTTCGACCTGACGCGCAAGGTGCTGCGCAATGAGATCGACGAGGTCTGGCTGTTCGGCTTCCCCTACGCCGGCTACTACGAGAGCCACATGGTTGGCGCCGGGGCGATCTGGTGCAACTCGCCGCCCCTGGCCGGCAGCGAGGCGTGCGGGCGGCGCTTCGTGGTGATGGGCTTCAACTACGAGCGCGACGTGGGCTGCATGCTGGAGAACTTCGGCCACCGCGTCGAGTCGATCATGGCACACGTCTACCGGGGGCGCCGGGGCGAGGCAAACCTGTGGGAGCGCTTTACGCGCTACGACAAGAGCCACCCCGGCCGCGCCGAGTGCGGCAACGTGCATTTTGCGCCCAGCAGCCTGGCCGACTACGACTGGGGCAACCCGCGCCCGGTGCCGAGCCGCGCCGACGCCTGGTACGCCTTCCCCGATCTCAGCGCCCCGCCCCGCCAGATGCGCGCCGACGAGTGGGGCGGCGGCGATATGCGCGCCCACCATCTCTGGTGGTTCGACCATATGCCCCGCCTGGACGGCGCAACCGACGGCCTGCTCAACAACTGGTGGGAGTACGCGCTACGGCCGGATCGGGGGGTGATAGCCGATAGCCGATAGCCCCACACTCGCCCCCGGTCTCCCGTCGTCCGTCGTCCGTCGGCCTACGCCGACGCCGACGCGTCCGAACCTGCCCGCGCAGGCGGGCGCCCGGCGCACTGCGCCCCCACGGCGCGCGTTCACGCGCCCGCAGAGCTACGTCATTGTGGGCGCTGTTGCCAGAACCAGGCGGTTGAACCCGCGTCGGCCGGGCCTGCGGCCGCGCGTCGGCCTGCGCCGACGCCTCCGGACCCGCCCGCGCAGGCGGGCGCCCGGCGCACCGCGTCCCCACGGCGCGCGTTCACGCGCCCGCCTGCCGACCATGACGCAGGCCACGGCGTGCGGTAGACGGTGTGGGCTATCGGCTATCGGCTATCGGCTATTCTCCCAGCAGCTGATCGGCCGCCGCCTCCCAGCTGAGGGCGCGGCCGCGCCGGGACGCCTCGCGGGCAGCCTCTGGGCTGAGGAGGCGCCGGGTAGTGTCGAGCACGCCCTCTGCCAGCACCAGCGTCTCCTTCCAGGTTGCCTCGTGCTCCAGGGCGAGG
>JAYUYB010000133.1:0-1988 GCA_043752655.1 Chloroflexota bacterium | reverse complement strand
AAGGGATGTACGATACCACAAAAGTTGGCGTTAGAAGTTGCTCACCACGTCGATCAGGCCGCGGTCGCGGGCCACGCGGTCGAAGAAACGAAAGGCTACGGTGGTGATCGCTGCGAGAATAAGCGTCATGGCGGCAAGGATGAGCAGCAGCTGGCCGTCGCTGAGGGCGGCAAATGTGGGGAAGGCGGCGGCAGCATCGCCGAGCACAGAGCGGCGCACCAGCTCTAGCCAGTAGCTCATGGGCAGGGCGAAGCCGATCGGTTGGAGCCAGCGCGGCAGGATGTCTAGGGGGAAGATCGCCCCGCTGAAAAGGTACATAGCGGCGGCCACGGCCTCGCCGAGAAACCAGGGCTCGTTGCGGATGGTGAGCGTCCAGGCGCCGAGCACGAGGCCGAGGGACGCGAGCGAGGCGACCCCGAGCAGCATGCTGGCAGCGAAGAGCGGCCAGTCCACGCGCGCAAGGCTTATGGGCAGGCCGAAGAACAGCACGCCTGCGGCGAGCGTGATCGCAACAGCCAGGGTGCCGATCACAAAGCGCGCCACGGCCCGGCCCACCAGGTAGACCGGCACGCTGATCGGGGCGACGTAGAGATACTTCAGGGTGCGGTAGCGCTCGCGGTCGTCGAGGATCGCGTAGCTGGTGCCGGCCATCACGGCGCCAACGTAGATGTAGAAGGCGTTGCCGAGGTAGATAAAGGCGAAGACCGGGTCGCCGGGGCCGGTCTGGGCGACCACATTGTACATAAATACGAGGATCAGCACCGACGAGATCGGCTTGAGCACCGAGAAGACAAAAAAGAGCAGCGGGTCGGTCCAGTTCGACTCGATCTGCCAGCCGAGCCACGCGGCGGTGCGGAAGGTCTGAGCGTGCTGTCTGAGCATCTACCTGCGCCTGTCGGTAAGGGTGCCATCTTCGCGGGCCTTGCGCTCGATCACGCTGAGGCAGAGGCGGGCGAGGGCGATGAAGGCCACGGCCATCACGGCGAGAATGCCAAGCTCCAGGGGCACGGAGAGGAAGCCGAGGGCGGGGCCGTCGGCGAACACAAGCTGGCGCATGGCGTCCATGCCGAGGGTGAGCGGCAGGATCGAGGCGCCGAGGGCCAGGGCGAAGCCGAAGTTGCGGATGGGGAAGTAGAATCCCGAGACAAAGTAGACCGGCTCCTGGAGCATGTTCGTGATCTGCCAGGCGTCGCGCCCAAAGAGCAGAAAGAGCGAGCCGAGGATCATGCCCAGGCCGTAGAGCGCGGTCATGGTGAGCAGAAAGACGGCGAAGAGCTGCACGAAGCTGCTAACAGCGAAGGGCACCTGGAAGAGCCAGCTGCCCAGCACCAGGATGATCGCGGCGCGCAGGCTGGTGGCGAACATGCCGCCCAGGGCCATGCCCAGCATGATCGCCATGAGCGAGGTGGGCGACATAATGTAGAGTGGCAGGTTGCCCTGCTCCTTATCCCAGTAGAGCTGCGCGGACATCGACCACATCACGTTGAGCCAGAAGGCCGTCATGGCGCCGCCCATCACGGCGAAGCCGATGTAGGCCTCTGGGGCGCGGATGGCGCGGTAGACGTAAACATAGCCGACGGTGGCGAGGAAGGGCAGAAAGGTCTCGGAGAAGACCCAGGCTGGCTCGCGTTGCTGCCCGATGATGCGCGGGTAGGCGCGCGCCCAGACAGTGCGCAGGAACAGGCGCCAGCCGGTGAACTTGATGGGGTGACCAGATGACAGGGTGACAGGGTGACCGGGCGTGCTGCCAGGGGGCTTGGGGTTCTCCGTGTGTGGGGTTGTTGTATTCACCTTGTCAGGCGGTCACCTTGTCAGTTGCGCGCTCAGCCTTGGCCATACTCACGCCGACGAGATCCACAAACACATCTTCCAGGGTGGGCTCGCGTTTCTGAAGGGTGAGGATCTGGGCGCCGTGGCCGGTGAGGGCGCCGACAACGCCGGAGATCACGCTGTCCTCGGCGAGCATCAGCTCGATGGCGGAGCGGTCG
>JAYUYB010000132.1:0-1990 GCA_043752655.1 Chloroflexota bacterium | reverse complement strand
GCGTTGGGGATGATAATCAGGTTGTTGGCGAGCTCTTGGATGTACGTGTCAGACCAGCGAATATCAATGACGTAGCCCTCCTGGCCGGTGCTCAGGCGGATGTAGTCGCCAAGCTGGATCTTATTGGAGGCGAGTACGGTCATGCCGCTGAACAGATTGGCGAGCGGGTCGCGCAGGGCAAGCGAGAGGCCAATCGAGCTACCGGCCAGCACGGTTAGCAGGGGGCCGATCGGCACACCAAGCAGCGTCAGGGCGGTGGCGATGATCACGGTGCCGCCCAGGAAGCGTAGAATATTATCGAGCAGCGAGATGGAGCCGATCGCGCGACGAAGAAAATACAGCCGGATCGCGTTGGTGACGAGGCGCACCAAGAAGAGGGTGATAGCAAGCGCTGCTAGGAACAAGAGCGCTGATCGGACCAGGCCGGTGAGGCGCACGTTCGGCACAACCACCGCGAGCGTGGTGATCAGGCCAGCGAAGCTCGACCAGAACAGCAACTGCCCACTGAGCGCCCCGAACACCACCTCGGCGGGGAACCAGCGGCGGGCAGCCACGTAGCGCTGGAGCAGGGGGAGCGCGATGAATTCGAGCAGCAGCCCGAGGCCGATCCAGGCCAGCAGGATGCTGTAGCTCTGAATAACCTCGGAGTTGCTGGCGGCGTCGTACGCCTCGATCATACGAACTCTCTCTACTCTAGAGCGTGCAGGGCAGCATAGCTACAGACTCCCGGCGGGCAGGATTCGTCACCGCAGGGCTCGGCAGGGCGCAGATGGACATAGGCGCTCTACAATCCAGCGTAGTTGTATAACACCGCGCATCGTTGTATTCTAGGTGTATTCTACTATGCATCCACGGTGGCAGTCGAGGCCTCGCCCCTACCAGCTGGTTGGCACAGGAGCGTCGTATGACCAGTTTGATCAAGCGCGAAGAGGCCGAGCACGCCCGGCTCTATCAGCTAGCACAGGCGGAGATCGCAGAGCGCCAGCTGGTAGAGGCAGCCCTGCGCAAGAGCGAACAGCGCTACCGGCAGATCGTCGAAACGTCACAGGAGGGTATCTGGCTGATTGACGCCGCCAGCAACACCACATTTGTCAACGCCAAGTTGGCAGAACTGCTGGGCTACACGGCAGATGAGATGCTCGGCAGGCCGCTCTTCGCATTCATGGACGCCGAGGGCCAGGCGCTCGCCACAGAGCATCTCGAGCGCCGCCGCCAGGGCAACACGGAGCAGCACGATTTCAAATTCCTCCGCAAGGACGGTACCCCAATCTGGATGCTGATCAGCACCAACCCGATGCATGATGACGCTGGCGGCTATATCGGCGCGCTGGCGATGCTCACCGATATTACCGCCCGCCGGCAGACGGAAGAACAGCTGCGCTACCAGGCCGATCTTTTAGACCAGGTCTCGGACGCGATTATCTCGACCGACGCCAGCTTTGCGATCAAGAGCTGGAACGCCGCCGCCGAGGCGCTCTATGGCTGGCCGGCCCAGGATGTCGTCGGCCGCCTTATGAGCGAGATCCTGCCGACCACGTATCTTGACGGCAGCCCTCAACTAGCACTCGCCAGCTTGCTCGAGCAGCGGCGCTGGCAAGGCGAGGTGGTGCAGCCACATCGTGATGGCACCAGCCGCACAATCCTGAGCAGCGTCAGCCTGCTGCAAGATAGCGCTGGGAACCTGACAGGCGCTGTGGGCGTCAATCGCGATATTAGCGAGCGCAAGCGCAGCGAGCAGGCGCTCCAGCGCTCTGCCAACCGCCTCAGGGTGCTGGCCGACGCCTCGCGCGCCTTTGCCGAGGTGGGTACAGAGTATCAGACGTTGCTCAACCGGATTGCGCGGACAACTGCCGATGTCTTAGGGAATGGGTGCTGCATCCGCATGCTCTCCGAGGATGAGGAATGGCTGGAGCTCGTGGCTTTGTACGACCTGGACGCCGAAAAGCTTGAGCTGACCCGCATTGTTCTGGGCGAAGCCCCGCTACATGTG
>JAYUYB010000131.1:0-5209 GCA_043752655.1 Chloroflexota bacterium | reverse complement strand
CCGGTTTGGCGTCCGCGCGGTGCGTGCGCCTGAGCGCCGTTACCGCGAGGCGTCCGAGATGCTGTTGAAGGCGGCCAGAAGCAGGCGTTGCATCGGTGGGGTTCCTTCGTCGTCGGCTGCGCTGTCACCGGGATGGGTGGCAGTGTGGCGTTTCGTACTTACCGTCCACCGTCCACCGTCGACCGTCTACCGCCCGCTCGGCACCGGCGCCTCGCCCGGCTTCCCGCCCTGCAACGTGGCCCGGCCAGCCCACGCGCCAGGCCAGCCTGGCAGGAACAGGCTGATCGTCAGGGCCACCAGGGCTGCGTAGAACGTCACCTGATAGGCACGCTCGAAGCCGAGCAGATTCTCGGCGCACGCCGTCTCGATGCCGCCGATAATCTCCACCCTGGCCTGGGTCTGCGCCTGCGCGGGCAGCGCATCCAGCTGATCTCTCGCGGCTGGCGGAATGTTATCCCCAGCGGCCACGCCTGGCGTCTCGCACAGCCCAAAGCGCCCTGCGTCCCCCGTGACCACCGCGCCCGAGCTCTCCTGAGCCTGGTCGCCCTGCGCCTGCACCGCCGGCGAGAGCGCGCTGGCCAGCACGGTGGCAAGAATGGCTACGCCCAGTGACTGCACTACAAAGCGCGTGCCGTTGATCAGCGAGGAGCCGCGCGGCAGCAGCCGGGGCGGCACCGCGCCCAGCGCCGTGGCAAACGTGGTCTGCACCGTCATGCCCAGGGCCAGGCCGCGCAGCGCCAGCAGCAGGCCGATAAACCAGATCGGGGTGTCGGCCTGGATCTGCGCCAGCTGCCAGGTGTTGATCACCAGCAGCGCAAAGCCCGTCACTACAAGCGGCCGCGGCCCGATCCTGTCGTAGAGCCGCCCGGCTAGTGGCGCCGCAATCCCCGAGGCGAAGGCCAGTGGCAGCAGCAGCAGGCCCGTCTCCAGCGCCGTGCGCCCACGCAATACTTGCAGATAGACCGGCATCAGGAACTCGGCGCCAAACAGGGCCAGCACACTCACGTAGCCGATCATGCTGGCGGTAAGAAACGTCCGGTTCTGAAAGAGCCGCAGGTCGAGCAGCGGCTCCTTCGCCACAAACAGCTCCACAAGGGCGAAGAGCACCAGCGCCAGCACGCCAACGCCAAAGGAGGCGAGCACCGTTGTGGAGCCCCAGCCCAGCGCGGCGGCGCGCGTGGCCCCGAACAGCACCGAGCCAAAGCCTACCACCGAGAGCGCGAGCCCCAGCGGGTCGAGCGCTGGCTTGCGCTGCGGCGGCTCGTTGCGCAGAAACAGGTTCGCCAGGAAGACGCCCAGGATGCCGATCGGCAGGTTGATGAAGAAGATCCAGCGCCAGAGGTTGGCGTCCACCAGCAGCCCGCCAAGGATGGGGCCAAGGGCCGGCGCCGCCACCAGGGCGATCCCGAAGAAGCCCAGCGCTGTACCCTACTCGCGCCGCAGCGTCTGGAACGCCACATTAATGACGGTGCTGTCGAGAATGATCATGAAGATGCCGAAGATCACCGAGATCAGCACCTTCCATTTGTACTCCAGGCCGCGCCGCGGCCCCGCCGAGCTGTTCATCGCCATCCTTGCTGCTCGCCTTCCCATCTGTCACGGATACGCTTGCCGGGTCTTGGCGCGCTACAGGCATGGCCTGCGGGCGCGTAAACCCTCGAACATCAGCCTGGTCAGGGTCTCGCTCAGGCGCTGGCGCTCTTCGTCGCCGCCCTGGGCAAGGGTCGAGTAGTCCATCTGGAACAGCTGGCTGAAGGTGTGGGCTACCACCGAGGTGTCTAGATCGGGGGCTGCATCGCCCTCAGACTTCGCCTGCTCGATCAGCGCGTGCAAGTAGACCATCATACGTTCCTGCTGGGCCTGATACTCGGGGTGGCGCCGCAGGTTTAGGGGCAGCATACTCTCGCCTGCGCCCCAGATGCCTACCCGCCGCTCCAGCCCGCGGCGCAGCATCTGCTCTAGCCGCGTGATCGCCGGGAGCGTCGGGTCCATGCTGCGCATGCGCTCCTCGCCGTGGCGGCGCATGCGCACGATCACCTGCACGGCCAACTCCTCTTTCGAGGCGAAGTGCTGGTACAGCGTGGCCTTGGAGATGCCCGCCTCGCTGGCGAGCTCCTCCATGCTCATGGCCTCGTAGCCTACACGCGGCAGCAGTTCGCGGGCCACATCCAGAATGTGCTCCTCGCGCAGCTTGCGTTGCCGCTCTTTGAGCGTTGATTCTGGCATAGCCTGGGCGCCTCGTCAGAAAGTAGTACTTGCGGGTTTTATTTTTATACCGACTGTTGTTTTTGTCAAGCGTCGGCTACGGCGGTATAATGCGGTGAGGAGTAGCTCTATGTCTGATGGCACCATCACATCAAGCGATGCGCGCGCCCTGGTTGCTGAGGGCAACATCGCCCTAATCGCGGGCGACGCCTACAGCGCACGCCAGCGCTTTCGCCAGGCCCTCGAGCTCGAGCCGGAGCGCGTCGAGGCCCTGATCGGCCTGGCCGGCAGCGTGCGCCCCTACCGCGAGAAGCGCGAGCATCTGCTGCGCGCCCTCGCCCTTGCCCCGGAAAACCCTGAGGCCCGCGCTGTGCTCGCCCAGGTTGAGGCGCGCCTCGCCGCAGGCGAGTCGCTGGCCCCTGGCGGCGTGCAGGTGCGCTCGCCGGAGCCAGGCACCCTCGGCGAGCTAGAGCCGCCACCGGCACAGCTTGTCACGTCGGAGGCGCCTGCCACACTCCATTGTTACCTTCACCCCGAGCGCGAGACGGGCCTGCGCTGCACGAACTGCGACCGGCCGATCTGCGCCGAGTGCGTGCGGCCCGCCGTGGTGGGCCAGCTCTGCCCCGAGTGCGCCAAGGTGCGCCGCCCGGTGAACTATCAGGTCAGCGGCGCAAATATCCTGGTTGTCGGCGCGATCACGCTGGTCTACGCTGTGCTAATCACCTTCCTCGCCTCGCTGCTGCTCGGGCAGGTCGGCTTCTTCGGCTTCATTGTCGCCTTCCTGCTTGGGCCAGTGGCAGGCGACTTGCTTATTCGCCTCACAGACAGGCTCACTCGCAACAAGCGCGGCCGCACGCTTCAGCTTACCGCCGGCATCTGCTACACGCTCGGCGCCCTCCCGTGGACCATCCTGATCGCGCTGCTGGGAGGGCTTCCCCTGAGCCTGATTGTGTTTACAATCGCTGCTGGGGCCACCGCTGTGACCCGCCTGCGCTAGGCTAAGTCCTCCTCTGTGTAGGGTATGCTAGAGTAAGGGCGCAATGCTACAATGCGCGCCAGAGTGCAGAGTGCGCTTGCCGCAAGGGCTGCGGCGCAGCTAGTCGATAATGACGAGGGGCAGTATGTCTGAGACAACGCGCGGGATGACGCGAGCAGTGCGCGGCGACCAAAACCCACTTGATCTGGTTGAAAGCCACTTGCGCGAGCAGATCTTCGGCCAGGAGCGCGCCATCGAGACGGTGGTGCGGGTGCTGAACCGCGCAAAGTTCGGCTTCTCTGCCGGCAATACGCGCCGCCCACGAGCCACGCTGCTCTTCCTCGGCCCCACCGGTGTCGGCAAGACGGCCACCGCCCGCGCGCTCGCCCAGCTGCTGCGCCCCGACGGCGAGGCGTTTCTGAAGATCGACTGCTCGCTCTTCAGCCAGGGCCACGAGGTGAGCGCCCTGGTTGGCGCGCCGCCTAGCTATGTGGGCCGCGACCAGAAGCCTCTGCTCAACCCCGAGATCATCGAGCAGGAGAACAGCGTCGTGCTCTTCGATGAGATCGAGAAGGGCCAGCCCGAGCTCTGGAACCTGCTGCTTCAGGTGATGGAGGACGGTGAGATTCTGCTGCTCAACGGCGGGCGCCGCGTAAGCTTCCAGAGCAGCATCGTGATCTTTACCACCAATGTGGGCGCCAAAGAGATGGTGGATTACTTGGACCGGCGCACGATCGGCTTCCGCACGCCCCACGGCGATGTGGAGGCCACCGGCCAGCAGATCTACCAGATCGGCTTCGAGGCGCTCCAGAAGGTCTTTCAGCCCGAGTGGATCAACCGCCTCGACGAGATCGTCGCCTTCCGCCCGCTCTCCAGCGATGTGCTGCGCAGCGTGCTCGACCGCATGCTCCAGGAGAGCAACGATCAGTACCTGTGCCACGGCGTGCAAGTGGATGTGACGCACGAGGCCAAGGAGTACCTGCTCACTAAGGGCTTCGACCCGCGCTTCGGCGCTCGCCCGCTGCGCCAGCAGCTGCTGAAGAATATCGATGCCCCGCTCGCCGATCTACTCGCCTCTGGCGGCATCCCTCAGGGCAGCCGCGTGATGGTGGACTACTCGGGCGTGGACAAGCACGGCGAGGCGCTGGAGTTCTTCTTTGTGGTTGCCCCCGAGCTGCTGCGCCAGGCCGAGGAGCTGCGCGCCCAGGAGGTCGGTCGAGTTCAGGTGGACAAGGGCGACGGCCCGCAGCCGCCCAGCGTGAGCCTCAGCAGCGAGAAGAGCAATGTCGCCGAGGGCGGCACGGGCATGTTTGGCGCGCGTGGCCCGCGCATCAACCCACGCCGCAACGAGGGACGGTAGGGCACGTTTGGAGCACGAAGGGCACGTTTGGAGCACGAAGGGCCGTTTGGAGCACGAAGGGCCGTTTGGAGCACGAAGGGCCGTTTGGACCACGAAGCGCGCGAAAGCGCACGAAAGGCGCGAAGGAGGTACAACCCCTTCGCGCCTTTCGCGTGCGCGGTGGTTCGCACCGTTCGCGCCATTCGTGGTCCAGCTGGCCTTGCGCGTGCGCGGTGGTTCGCACCGTTCGCGCCATTCGCGGTCCAGCCGGCCCTTCGCAGCCCAGACGCTCCCATTTACACCGACACCACCTGCGCCCCGCTGTCCGTGGTCGCGGGCTGCTGCTCGGGCTGTGTGGGGCGCTCGCGGCGCACCACCGAGAGGTCGGGCTCGGCGCCGTCGGCAAGGGCACGCTTGAAGATCATGTAGCTGCGGCCCGGCATCGCGTGCTGAATGCCCGAAAGCTCCCAGCCGTCCGCGCCGAGGGTGTTGAGGAAGCGCCGCCCAAAGGCGCTGTTGCGCTCGTCTTCCTCTGGCCGCGTCTCCTTGCCCTCCACCGAGATGCGCTCCCACCCCTCTACGAACACCACCTTATACTCCCATTTGTTGCTCATCGTTGGTCTCCTGTTGGCTTGCGGCGCCGCGGCAACCGGCTCGCTTGCCTGCTGTTTCCTGTTCCTGTAGGCGCA
>JAYUYB010000130.1:0-1998 GCA_043752655.1 Chloroflexota bacterium | reverse complement strand
AGGTGGAGCCACATCTCGCCCGCTGGATCGAGCTGGCCCGCCCGGCGGTGGCGCGGGTGGCGGCCGCTGCGCTGCCCGAGGCGGAGTACGCCGACGCGCTGGTCAAAGCGAATGTGCTGCTTCAGTGCGAGCATCTGCGCACCTATCCGTGTGTCGCGGCGGCGCAGGCTGCCGCGACGCTGCGGGTCTACGCCGCGTGTTACACGCTGCACAACGGCGAGGTGCTGATCTACAGCGACGCGCGCCAGGAGTGGGTCGCGCTGCCCCCGGCTACGGAGGAGGGCGGTTGAGTGTGCAAGCACGCTATACTGCTTGCCGCAAGCATCACATGGGATCAGCAAGCAGGAGCGGCGCGTGCAAGAGCTGAGTAACACCGAGCAGGCGCTGGCCGCGCCACAGCAGGGCTCGTCGCTTGAGGTGCTCCAGGTTTTTACGCGGCTCGGCGTCACATCGTTTGGCGGCCCGATCGCCCATCTCGGCTACTTCCGCGCCGAGCTCGTCGAGCGCCGTGGCTGGCTTGATGATCAGACCTACGCCGATCTGGTCGCGCTGTGTCAGTTTCTGCCAGGCCCCGCGAGCAGCCAGGTTGGAATCGCGATCGGGGTGATGCGCGCCGGCCTGCTCGGCGGCCTGGCGGCCTGGCTCGGCTTCACCTTGCCCTCGGCCGCGCTGCTGATCGCCTTCGCCTTCGGGGTAACACAGCTCGGCGGCGGCGGCGTGGACTGGCTGCACGGCCTCAAGGTCGTTGCTGTCGCCATTGTCGCGCAGGCGGTCTGGGGCATGGCGCGCACGCTTGCCCCCGACCGAACGCGGGCGTCGCTCGCCATCCTCGCTGCGCTCGCCGCACTGCTCTGGCCCACGGCCTTGACTCAGATCGCCATTATTGCGCTCGCTGGCACCTTCGGCTGGCGGGCGTTGCAGGTGGCGACACCGCCTGTGGCGTTGTCGTTCCGCGTGCCGATCAGCCGTGCGCTCGCGCTCGGCTGCTGGGCGCTGTTCGTGGCGCTCCTGATCGGATTGCCCCTGCTGCGCGCGTTCAGCCCCTCGCACGCCATCGCCATGTTCGACAGCTTCTTCCGCGCAGGCGCGCTCGTCTTCGGCGGCGGCCACGTGGTGCTGCCGCTGCTTCAGGCCGAGGTGGTGCCGCCCGGCTGGGTGACGAACGCACAGTTTATTGCCGGCTACGGCGCCGCCCAGGCCGTCCCTGGCCCGCTCTTCACCTTCGCAGCCTATCTTGGGGCCGTTCAGACGCCCGCGCCAAACGGGCTGATTGGTGGGCTGATCGCGCTTGGCGCCATCTTTCTCCCCGCCTGGCTGCTCGTGCTCGGGGCGCTGCCGTTTTGGGGGCAGCTGCGCTCGCGTAGCGCCACCCAGGGTGTGCTGCGCGGCGTCAACGCGGCCGTGGTCGGCCTGCTGCTCGCCGCGCTGTACACCCCGGTCTGGACCAGTGCCATCCTCTCGCCAGCCGATTTCGGCCTGGCTTTGCTCTGCTTTGGCCTGCTCATGCTCTGGAAGCTGCCGCCATGGCTCGTGGTCATCGTTGGCGCGGTCGGCGGCGTCCTCAGCGTGCTCATCGGCGGCTGAGCTAGGGCGGGCGCGTTGCCGCCGCCACCAGGGCCACTAGCGTACCTTACACCAGCGGCCCACGCTGCGCTTTGGCCCAGCCCGGCGCCGCCGCAACCAGCGGCCCGACGTCGTAGTACTCGTCGCGGTTCCAGGCCGCCACCGTGTTCGCCGTGGCGGCCGCGAGGATCAGCCACGGCAGAATGGTGGACTGCGAGAACGCCACCCGCGTGTCACGCATGCGGAACAGTGCCACGTACATGCTCGCTACCGTCGCTGCAAAGCCGATGTTCGTGCTGATCGCGCCGTTGATCGGCGAGCGCAGCCCGAAATAGAGCGCGTTGAAGCCGGTGAACGAAACCCAGACCAGCGCCTGGAGCCTTAGAAACGCGCTTCGCCCAGCTGTTTCCTCGGGCATGTTGAGGGCGCGCACCA
>JAYUYB010000129.1:0-1999 GCA_043752655.1 Chloroflexota bacterium | reverse complement strand
CTGGGCCGCCGGCGGGATTGTGCCCTTCTACCGGACCCACGGGCGCTTTCCGGGGGAGGGCGTGACAGGGAGACAGGGAGACAGGGTGACATCTAATGGGTAGATAGGTGTAACTTGGGACAGATACGGAGTGAGAATTGGCATGAGAATTTGTGTCATACCCGGTGATGGGATCGGCCCCGAGGTGCTTGGCGCTGCCGCGCAGGTGCTGCGAGCGCTGGTGCCTGCCGTCGAATTGCTGGAGGCGGAGGCTGGATGGGCGACGTTCCAGCGGCTTGGAACGGCCCTGCCCGACGCGACCCTGGCGGTGGCCCGCGCCGCCGACGCCGTGCTCTTTGGCGCCGTGGCCTCGCCGAGCCACCCCGTTCCTGGCTACAGTAGCCCGATCGTGAGGCTGCGCCGCGAGCTGGATCTGTACGCGAATATCAGGCCGGTGGACGGTGGCCGGTGGCCGGTAGACGGTGCCGTGTCGGCGGTGGAGGGGCGGCCGGGGCGGGCTACCGTCCACCGTCTGTCGTCTACCGCCAGCCTTGTGATCGTTCGTGAGAACACCGAGGGGCTCTACGCGGGCCGCGAGCGCCTGGAGGACGGCGGCGACACAGCTATCGCTGAGCGCGTGATCACGCGGCGGGCGAGCACGCGCATCGCCCGCGTTGCCTTCGATCTCGCCAGGGCGCGTCACCACAACCGACAGGTAGAGGCTGTGGCTGGCGACCGTCCACCGTCCACCGTCCAAGAGTGACGGTGGTCCACAAGGCGAATGTGCTGCGGGTGAGCGACGGGCTGTTCCGCGAGGCGGCCATGGCCGTTGCCGCCGACTACCCCGACGTGGCGGTGGACGAGCTGCTGGTGGACGTGGCGGCGATGCAGCTGGCCCAGTCGCCCGCCCGCTTCGACGTGCTTGTGACGACCAACCTCTTCGGCGACATTCTCTCGGATGTGGCCTGCATCCACGGCGGCGGGCTTAGCCTGGCCGCCTCCGCCAACCTCGGCGATGGCCGAGGCCTGTTCGAGCCGGTCCACGGGGCGGCGCCCGACATCGCGGGCCGGGGCTGCGCCAACCCCCTGGCTGCGATCAAGTGCGTGGCGATGCTGCTGGAGTGGCGGGGCCACGCTGAGCAGGCCGCCCGCCTGCGCAAGGCCACGGCGGCGGTGCTGCGCGATGGCCCCCGCACGCCCGATCTCGGTGGCGACGCGAGCACCGCTGCCGTGGCTGCCGCCGTGATGGCTTTTCTTGGAACGCCTGATACATGGAGATGGAGCAGATCATGAACGCGACATGCCCTGAGTGCGCCGCCGACGTTGCCCTGGCCGCCGACACGATGGAGAGCGAG
Organism: Chloroflexota bacterium; assembly: GCA_043752655.1. Taxonomy (GTDB): domain Bacteria; phylum Chloroflexota; class Chloroflexia; order Chloroflexales; family Chloroflexaceae; genus OHK40. The sequence continues at coordinate 665 of JAYUYB010000129.1, read as the reverse complement.
ATCGTTGCCTGCCCCGACTGTGGCGCCGAGCTGGAGGTGACGAGCATCGCGCCGCCCACGCTGGCGCTCGCGCCGGAGGTGGAGGAGGATTGGGGCGAGTAACAAGCTGACTATGCCAAAGGAGTGAGAGATGAGAATCGGAGTGCTTTGCTCGCGGGTGCGCGCCGAGGCGAAGCTGCTGTTCACGGAGCTGGAGCGGCGCGGCCTGCGCTACGAGAAGATCGATGATCGCGAGCAGGTGTTCGACCTGCATCGGCGCGAGTACCCGTTCGACGTGGTGCTGGAGCGCTGCATCCAGCACAGCCGCGCCTTGTACATGCTCAAGATCCTGGGCGACGCCGGTGTGCCCACGGTGAATACCTACCACGTGGCCACCACCTGCGGCGATAAGTTTCTCACCACCCAGGCGCTGATCCACGCCGAGGTGCCCACTTCAGGCTGCCTGCTGGCCTTTACGCCGGAGAGCGCCCTGGCCGCGATCGAGCAGCTCGGCTACCCGGTGGTGCTCAAGCCCGTGGTGGGCTCATGGGGTCGAATGCTCAGCAAGATCAACGACCGCGACGCGACCGAGGCGATCCTGGAGCACCGCGACGTGCTGGGCAGCTACCAGCACTCGATCTTCTACATCCAGCAGTACATCGACAAGCCAGGGCGCGATATTCGCT
>JAYUYB010000128.1:0-5225 GCA_043752655.1 Chloroflexota bacterium | reverse complement strand
CCAGCTTTCCTGTTGGCCGCGCCGCCGGGCGCCGGAGCATCTACACCGTGTCGAACGACCGCAGCCGCGAACAGCGCCGCCAGCCACCGCCCGGTGGCCCCCCCTACACCGACACAACGCGCGTGATGCCGCGCGCCCCGGTTGCACCACCCGCCCGGCGCCGCTCGCTCTGGGGCCGGGTGCGGCTGGCGCTGCTGGTGGCGGGGGTTGTGACCCTCGTGGGCCTGGGGCTGCTCCACTGGCAGGTGAGCAGCCTGGCCGCCGCGATCACGGTGGCCGACGTGCGCAACAACCCGCCGATCGCCTCGCCGCTGCTCGGCGCCAACGTGCTGATCGTGGGCGTCGATGAGCGCGCGGGCCACCCCGAGGAGGGCGTGCGCGGCGATACGTTGATCCTCGCCCGGCTCGACGCCGCAGGCCGCTGGGCCTCGCTGCTCTCCATCCCCCGCGACAGCGAGGTGGAGCTGCCCGGCGTCGGCCCCACGAAGATCAACGTGGCCTATGGCCAGGGCTACGCGCGCGCCGAGGAGCTGTACGGCCCTGGTGTCACGCCGCAGCAAGGTGGCATGGCCCTCGCCGCCGACACCGTGGAGGAGTTCCTGGGGCTACGCCAGCGCGGTATGAGCGTCGACTTTGTGGCCACCGTGAACTTCGATGGCTTCGCGGGCATCATCGACGCCCTTGGCGGGATCACCGTGGACGTGCCGAGCTACATTCTGGACGAGGAGTATCCCACCGAGGATTTCGGCATTATGCGGGTGGAGTTTCAGCCCGGCGTGCAGCGCATGGACGGCGCAACCGCCCTGGTCTACGCCCGCACGCGCCACGCCGACAGCGACTTTGGCCGCGCCGAGCGCCAGCAGCAGGTGATCCGCGCCATCCTGCGCGAGTTTCAGGCGCGCGGCTGGGTTGGCCGCGCCCTCGCCGTGCCTGGCCTGCTGGGCGCCGTGGGCGGCGAGGCGGGCGCCCGCCCGGTGGTGACGACCATGCCGATCAACCGCCTTGATGTGCTGCTCGGCCTGATCGGCCTGGCTGGCGCGGTAGACCCCGACGCCATCGGTCAGTTCCGGCTTGGCCCGAACGAGCTGGCCTTCGAGAACGGCACCAACCTGATCTGGGAGCCCGCACTGGTGCAAGCTCTGCTCGACCAGTGGCAGCGCCCGCCAAGCGAGGCCGCCGAGAACGCCACGGTGCAGGTCTTCAACGGCACCGCGGTTGCGGGCCTAGCGCGCAGCGTGAGCCTGGATCTAGAGCAGGCTGGCTTCCGTGTGCTCGTGCCCGACAACGCACCGCTTGTGGCCGAGCGCACTACGATCTACAGCCCGGCAGGCAACCCCGCCACCACGCGCCGCCTTGCGCGCACCCTGGCCGCCGAGGTCGTCAACGGCCCGCCGCCCGAGGGTGTCCTCAGCGACGCCGAGATCGTGGTGGTACTCGGCGCCAACGCCGCCCCATAGCCTGGGCCCTCCTGGCCTGCACCTGCTCGTGGCTAAAAAATAGGCCGAAAATCGGTGCTATCTGTGGATAATAGTTCAGGCGCGCAGCACGTTGAGGGAATCCACCCATGAGCATCGACCAGCTTGTCGCCGCGTGCGTCGCCCAGATCGAGGCCAGCCACGGCGCGCGTGAGCAGGCCATCGGCGCCTCGCGCGCCCTGATCCGCCAGTGCGCCAACAGCATTCGCGCCGCCCACCGCGGCGAGTTCGCCGAGGCCGAGCGGCTCGTGGGCGAGGCGGGCGCCACCGTGGCCCTGCTCGCATCCGCCACCGCTGGCCGCCCCGACATCCGCTTCGCCGGCTATACCCAGGACGCGCTGAAGGAGTACGCCGAGGCGAATCTTGTGCTCGCCTTTCTCGCCGGGCGCGAGCCGCCCACCGCCGCCGCCCTTGGCGTGGAGTCCGCCGCCTACCTCAACGGCTTGGCCGAGGCCGCCAGCGAGCTGCGCCGCGCCATCCTCGACGGCCTGCGGCGCGGCGAGACCGCCCGTGGCGAGGCGCTGCTCCAGCAGATGGACGATGTCTACAGCGCCCTCGTGACGGTGGACTACCCCGACGCGATCACGGGCGGCCTGCGCCGCACCACCGACGCCCTGCGCGCCGTGCTGGAGCGCACCCGTGGCGACATGACCGCCGCGCTGCGCCAGGATCAGCTTACCAGCGCGATGCGCGAGCTGGAGCTGCGGCTTGGCGGCAAGTGATGGCTAACGCTCGACATACGGCTCGCGCCCCCGAAAGCCGAGCCAGAAGACCAGGGCGCTGATGCCGGTGACGGCGGCGGCCAGCAGGAAAAATGTTTGGTAGCCCGAGCGGGCGATCAGGAAGCCGCCGCCGAAGGTGATCAGCGTGAAGCAGATCCCGCCAGCCATCTCGGTTATCCCTGAGACAAGCGCACGGCGCGTTGGCGGCACCAGCTCCAGGTAGAAGACGATCGACGAGGCGTAGCGAATCCACGAAAAGCCGATCAGGCCGATGAAGCTCAGGCCGGCCGCGGACCAGTGCGGGATGAGCGCCAGGGGCAGCAGACTCACCGCCGAGGCCACCGAGCTGATGATTACCACATTTCGGTTGCCAAAGCGCGCCGTAAGCGCGGAGGTCGCGAGGGCCGCCGGCACGCCGAGCAGCCGCCCCACCGCGATGATCAGGCCGATCTGGGCTGTGGGCACCAGCAGGGCCGTGTCGAGGTAGACGTTGAAGAAGGTGCTGGTGGCGGCCAGCCCCGCTAGCTGGAGCACCCGTACCACGGCGATCAGGGCCACCAGGCCCAGGATGGGCCGGGCTATATTGCCGACCCCTGGCGCGCGCGGCAGATCGTGCGCCGCATCGCCGTTCGCAACAGGCCGAGCTGCGCGCAGGGCGAGCATGGCCGGCACCAGCGCCAGCGCGGCCACAAGCAGGGCGTAGCGGAAGGGCGCCGGCTGGCTGAGGTTGCCGCCAAGCAGGACTGCGAAGAGCGGCGGCAGTGTGCCGCCAACCAGACTCCCCACAAAGGCCGCCAGCGAGAGCAGCGCCGTCTGGAACGCGAAGACCTGCGTGCGCCGCTCGGGGTCCACGGCGCCCAACAAAAAGGGCGCCGTGTTCACAAAGAAGAGGCTGAGCCCGAGATAGAGCAGCATATTGCTGCCGATCAGCCAGGGGAGCCAGAGCTGCGCGGGCAGCAGATCAGTGAGTGGCATAAGCGCGCAGCCGCCAAGCAGCAGCCCCACGCCGAGCAGCAGCATGGGGCGGCTGCCGAAGCGCGAGCCGAGCGCGCCCGCAGGCAGGCTCGCCAGAGCGAAGGTCAGGGTACCTGCGGCGTTCACCAGGCCGATCTGCTCGGGGCCATATTTGAGGCGCAGCAGGTAGAGGTTGAGCAGCACCGCGAACACGCCGCCGTCCACCACAAAGCCAACCAGCGTTACCGCAAGTAGATAGAAGCCCACGCTTGGCCCAAGCAAGCGCAGCCACCGGAGCGGCCCCAGAGTTGCCGCGCGCTCAAGGCCCATATCAACTCTCTGCTTGTTGGTGGTCGGGCTTTGCCCTGTCCCCTGTCCCCTGTCCCCTGTCCCCTGTCCCCTGTCCCCTCAGAAGATCAGCCCAATAGCGCCAATCGTAAGCCCTGCGCCGGTGCCGATCAGCAGCACGCGCTGGCCCCTGGTGATGCGTCCCGCCGTCACGGCCTCGGCGAGGGCGAGCGGGATGGAGGCGGCCACGCAGTTGCCGCGCACGGCAAGGTTGCTCACCACCTGCTCGGCCCGGAAGCCAAAGCGCGCGTTGAGGATCGCCACGGCGTGGCCGCTGGCCTGATGCGGCACCACCCAGTCGATCTGCTCGCGCTCCCAGCTGGCGCGGGCGAGAAAGCGCTCCAGGAAGGGGCCGGCGCGGCGGGCGGCCTGCTTGTAGATCGCAGTGCCGTTCATCTGGAACATGTTCAGCTCGGGCGTGGTGGCCGGGTCGTTGGGGTGATGCAGCGTGCCGCCCCCACGAATGGTCGTCAGGTCGGCGCCGCTGCTAAAGGTTGCGAACTGCTCCCAGACCACGCGGCTCGGCTCGCCCTCAGGGGTGCGCACCACCACGGCGGCGGCGGCGGCGTCGCCAAAAAGCACGGCGCTCTCCGGCTCCTGGGGGTTCAGCGAGCGGCCCACGATCTCGCTGCTCACCACAAGCGCGGCGCGGTAGCTGCCAGCTGCCACCAGGTGGGCGGCGCTCTGGAGCGCAGCGAGGAAGCTGAGGCAGGTGGCGTTCACGTCGAAGCAGGCGCTCATCCCGTCGGGTGCGCCAAGCTCGCGCTGCACGAGGGCGGCGGTGCAGGGGATGGCCTGCTGGGGCGCGCTGGAGGCGGCGATGATCAGGTCGAGCTCGCCGGGATTCATACCAGCGGAGGCGAGTGCGCGTCGACCAGCGATGGCGGCCATGCCTGCCGCCGTCTCGTTGGTGGCGCGGCGGCGCTCCAGCACCCCAGTGGCACGCTCCACCCATCCCGGCGCAAGGCCAAGCTCGGCCTCAAGCTCGGCACTCGTCACGATGCGCTCGGGGAGGTAGGCGCCAAGGCCGGCGATTTTCACAGCGAGCATGGGTTTTGCGGGGGGCCTGGACGAGACCTAAATCTGGTCGAGGTAATCCTTGAGCAGCTTGCCAAGGCGCGGGTGACGCAGCTTGCGCAGGGCCTTCACCTCGATCTGGCGCACGCGCTCGCGGGTGACGCCGAAGGCCTTGCCCACCTCCTCCAGCGTGCGCGGCTGGCCGTCCGAGAGGCCGTAGCGCAGCTCGAGCACGCGCCGCTCGCGCTCTGTCAGCTGGTCGAGCGCGGTGGCGATCTGCTGGCGCAGCATGCCGCTCGCGGCGGCGTCATCGGCATCGAGCGCGTGCGGGTCGGGGATGAAGTCGGCCAGAGTGCTGTCGGCCTCCTCGCCCACGGGCGTGGCGAGCGAGACCGGGTCCTGGGCGGTGCGGCGCAGCTCGCGCAGCTTCTCCTCGCCCATGTTCAGAAACTGGGCCAACTCGCTGTCGTTCGGCTCGCGCCCGAGGCTCTGGGTAAGCTGGCGGCGCGCGGCCTGGATGCGGTTCAGCGTCTCGCCGAGGTGGACGGGCAGGCGCACCAGGCGGCTCTGGTCGGCTAGGGCGCGCGAGAGCGCCTGCTTGATCCACCAAGTGGCGTAGGTAGAAAACTTAAAGCCCTTGCTGTGGTCGAACTTCTCGATCGCGCGCAGCAGGCCCAGGCTGCCCTCCTGGATGAGGTCGAGCAGGGGC
>JAYUYB010000127.1:0-2002 GCA_043752655.1 Chloroflexota bacterium | reverse complement strand
CGCGCGGGGTGGTGTCGGTGGCGGAGGTGCGGCCGGAGCGCACGAGGTTCACGCCACGGGCCACGAGCGGGGTGATCACGGCGGCGAGCACCACCTCGGCAATCACATTGGGGATCAGCGTCGGGACGACGGCCAGGGGGAGCAGGTTAAAGGCGACCAGGGCGCCCACCACAAAGATCGTGTTGGTGAGCGTGCCAACCACACCGGCCACAGCGGCCGCCAGATCCAGGTTCACCTTCACCAGGCTGCGGTAGACGAGCCAGGAAGTCAGGCCGATCAGCAGGCGCGGGACGACCGAGACCAGCGGGTTGTTGAAGAGACCTGTCGTGTCCTGGAGCATGCTAAAGATGCCGAAGATGCCGCCCGCGAGAATGCCGACAATCGGGCCTTCAAGCACGGCGCCGATGATCGCCGGCACATGCATAATCGTCGCTTGAATGCCGCTGGGCATGGGGATGAAGCCCCACTGGGTAACACCGAGCACAATCGCGATGGCACCGAGCACACCTGCGACGACGATCTTCCGCGTGTTCAGCGTGGTGGGGCTCTCCTGGGTGACTGAGGCCATCGCTCGCTCCTTTTCCATTTCCTGCTGGCTCTGTGCGCCCATCTTAGGCCGCATGCGGCGTATTGTCAACTATCTTACGCAAGTAACGTATCAACTGACAGCGGCGATCGACTCACCGAGGATCTGGACGATCTGGTCGATGGTCTCGATAGGCGTAATCAGGGGCGGCGCGAGCAGGATAGTATCGCCGAGCACACGGGTGTAGAGCCCGCGCTTCATCATCTCCTTCATCACGCGGGGGCCCATGTTGGCAGAGGCAGGGAAGGGCGCTTTGGTCGCCTTATCGGCCACTAGCTCTACGGCGGCCATCATGCCCTTGCCGCGCACATTGCCAACGGCCGGCAGCTCCTCCAGTTCCTGAAGCGCCTGGTTGAGGTGGGCGCCTGTGGTGGCAGCGCGCTCCACAAGGCCCTCGCCCTCGATGATGGCGATGTTGGCCAGGGCGACGGCGCAGGTAGTTGGGTGGCCGGAGTAGGTGAAGGCGTGCATCCAGCGCTGGTCGGGCGGCACGCTGTTGATCGCCTCACGGATCTTATCGCTCACGCCGATGCCGCCGAGCGGGACGTAGCCAGACGTAATGCCCTTGGCGAACTGGGCGATATCGGGCTCGATGCCGTAGTGCTCCAGGCCAAACCACTTGCCGGTGCGCCCGAAGCCCGTGATCACCTCGTCGGAGATCAGCAGCACCTCGTACTGGTCGCAGATCGCACGAATACGCTGGAAGTAATCATCCTGGGGCGGGATCACGCCGCCCGCGCCCTGCACCGGCTCGGCGATAAAGGCGGCCACCGTGTCGGCGCCCTCGCGCAGGATCGCTTCCTCTAGCAGATTCGCGGCAGCGATGCCATCGCTGACCTCTGGCGTCTTGTTGACAAAACGGTAGGGGTAGGGCGACTCGATATGGGAGAAGCCGGGCATGCGCGGCTCGAACATGGGCCAGTAGACGGGCAGGCCCGTGGCGGCCATTGCGGCCATCGTTACGCCGTGGTAGCCGCGCATACGGGAGATAAACTTGATCTTCTCGGGCTTGCCGTGGGCCTTCCAGTAGAAGCGTGCGGTCTTTAGGGAGCTCTCGGTGCTCTCGGCGCCGCCGCTGGTGAAGAAGAAGGTGTTGATCGAGGGATAGATCAGCTCGGAGAGCTTCTCGGCCAGGCGGACGGCGGGCTCGTTGGTAGAGCCAGCGTAGGCCGAGTAGAACGCGAGGCGGCGCATCTGATCGTAGGCAGCCTTGGCCAGTTCCTCACGCCCGTGGCCGACATTCACGTTCCACAGGCCGCTCAGGCCATCGATAAACTGCTTGCCGGTGCTATCCGTCACGATAGCGCCGCAGCCCTCGACCCAGAGCTTGGGCTCCTGATGGGCGCTTGGGTGGTACAGCGGATGGAGCAGATGCTCCTGGTCGGCCTGGATGAGATCGGTCTCGATCGACACAGA
>JAYUYB010000126.1:0-5234 GCA_043752655.1 Chloroflexota bacterium | reverse complement strand
CCTTCAAGCTGCTGCTCAACGAGGCCCAGCAGGAAGATACGCTGGTGTCGGTGGATGGCGACGGGGCGGGCACCGAGCCCGGTATGGTCCGGCTGTTCCTCGATGTGGGCCGCTTTGATCGCGTACGCCCCTCCGATATTGTGGGCGCCATCGCCAATGAGGTCGGCGTCCCCGGCAAGCAGATCGGCTCGATCGACATCTACGACCGCTTCTCGTTCGTGGAGGTGCCAAACGACCTGTCGCAGCGCGTGATGCGCGGCCTCGCCGGCGTGCCGCTGCGCGGCCGCCCGCTGCGCGTCTCGCTAGCAAAGCCCAAGCTCTAGGCAAGGGAACAGAGGACAGGGAACAGGGGACAGGGCAGAGCACGGCTGGTGCCAGAACCGGGCGGTTGAAACCGCGTCGGCAGGGCCTGCGGCCGCGCGTCGGCCTGCGCCGACGCGTCCGGACCCGCCCGGACCCGCCCGCGCAGGCGGGCGCCCGGCGCAGCGCGCCCCCACGGCGCGCGTGCACGCGCCCGCCGCCCGACCATGATGTTGCCCTATCCTGTCCCCTCCTGAAACACACCCGCCCCCCTGGTCGTAGTACAATCGAGACAACGCCGTGCGGCGGGGATGCGCCCGCCGCTCTACGACCAGGGCGACATGGATGACACTCAGCGCGCCGCCGAGCTGCGGCGCATGGAGCGGCTGGCTACAGGCTTGCTTGTAGCCGCAACGATCCTGTTTATTGTGGCCTCGCTCTTCCGCGAGCTGGGGCCGTGGGTTGGCTTTGTGCGCGCCTTCGCCGAGGCGGCCATGATCGGCGCCATAGCCGACTGGTTCGCTGTGACGGCGCTCTTTCGTCATCCCCTTGGCATCCCCATCCCGCATACCGCGATCGTGCCGCAGCGCAAAGATCGCATCGCCGAGAGCTTCGGGCGCTTTATCGAGCGCAATTTCCTTGATCCCGAGAAGATCGCACTGCGCGTGCGCCGCCAGGATGTGGCTGGGCGCGTGGCACGCTGGCTGCGGCAGCCAGAGCGCAGCGCTCAGGTGGCCGACCTCGCCGCCGAGAGCCTGGCCAGTCTGCTGAAGGTCTCCAACGATGACGAGGTTGGCGGCCTGATCGAGCGCGCCCTCGGCGAGCGGCTCGCGGCCGTGCCCGCTGCGCCCGTGGTGGGGCGGCTGCTCGGCACCGTGGTGGCCGGCCAGCGCCAGCGCGACGTGCTGATCCAGCTTGCACGCCTGCTTACCCAGTGGGTTGAGACGAACCAGGAGACGATCCGCACGCGCATTGCGGGCGAGTTGCCTGGCTGGGTGCCGCGCATCGTCGATCAGAAGATCTACGAGCGGCTGCTCGACGGCGCCCGCAAAACGCTGGGCGAGCTGAGCGAGAACCCCGAGCATCCGCTTTACGCCCAGTTTACGCAGACCATGGATCGCTGGATCGTCAATCTCCAGTACGACCCCGAGGTGCGCGCCCGTGGCGAGGAGCTCAAGCAGGAGCTGCTGGCGCACCCGATGCTGCGCCAGGTGGCCGGTTCGCTCTGGCAGGACATGAAGCTCGGCCTGCTCACCCAGTGCGCCACACCCGGCTCGCCGCTACGTGGCTCGATCGCCCAGGGCCTCGCCCATCTTGGCGATGTGCTGGAGACCGATGCCGAGTGGCGCACCCGCGTGGACGGCTGGGCCGAGGATCTGGCGCGCTACGCGGTGCGCCGCTACGGGCGCTCGGCCGGCGAGTTCGTCACCCAGACCGTGCGTGGCTGGGAGGCCAGCGACATCACGCGCAAGATCGAGCTCCAGTTCGGGCGCGATCTACAGTACATCCGCATCAACGGCACCCTGGTGGGCGGCCTCGCGGGTCTCGTGATCTACAGCGTGTCGCTGCTGCTGTAGGGCAGGAGTGACGGTGGACGGTGGACGGTGGACGGTGGACGGTGCCCGAGCTACCGTCTACCGTCCAGCTCCTTAGACGCGCCGCAGCACAAAGAAGTAGTAGGGCGCATCGGCCTGGGGCGGCGCCTCGTAGATACGGCGCAGCAGCGGCTCCCAGAGCAGATTGGGCGTGAGCGGCGGGGCGAGCAGCCAGCGCCCGGTGAGCCGCTTGGTGAGCAGCGACGGCGCGCCGTAGTAGTGGCTCAGATCAAACAGCTTGAGCGCCGTGGCGCTGAGGTAGGGCCGCACCGAGATCAGCTCGAAGCCCGCGCGCTCGAAGCGGGCCGTCCACTCGGCGCGGCTCAGCGTATTAAAGTGGTACGAGAGCTTGTTGAACCAGGTGCCGTAGCGGGCGCCGTCCAGGCCGACGCGATCGAGCAGCCAGGTGCCAAGCAGATCCTTGGGGAAGCGGTTGCCCACCACCGAGGCCACAAAGATGCCGCCGGGGCGCAGCACGCGCGCCGTCTCCGCCAGGGTCTCGTCTAGCGGGACAACATGCTCCAGCACGCAGTTGGAGATAGCGCTGGCGAAGCGGGCGTCGGCGAAGGGCAGGGCCTTGCCATTGGCGATGCTGAGGCCGGCGTAGACATGGCGGCTGGCTGCCTCCTGGGTGTCGGGCAGCAGCGGGTCGATGCCGTAGACCTGCTTGCCGGGCAGGGCGATCTCGACAAAGGTGCCATCGCCGCTGCCGATGTCTACAATCGGCTCAGGCAGATCGGGAGCGAGCTCGGCGAAGAGGCGTGCCTCGATGGCGCGAATCATCACGCGGTGGATGGGCAGCGTGAGCAGGTGTGGGCGCAGGTAGTCTGTCATAGTGCTGAGTGCTGAGTGCTGAGTGCTGAGTGCGCCAGGGCCAACTTCTGGGAAGGTCAGCCTTTCCGGAAGCTCATGAGCGCAGCTCTGCGAAGAGCCGCTCGTAGGCGAGCACGGTCTTCTCGGTGGAGAACTTGGCCTCGATCTCGGCGCGGGGGCGCTGGTAGCGCGCGCGCAGCTCGATCACGCGCAGGATGGCGGCGGCGAGGGCGTCGCTGTCGCCGATCGGCACCACCTCGCCCATGCCGGTCTGGTGGACGGGCTGGCGCACGCCGGGGAGCGCCGCCGCGACGGAGGGCGTGCCGCAGAGCATGGCCTCCACCTGCACGAGGCCGAAGGTCTCGGTGGAGTTGAGCGAGGGCACCACGAGCAGGTCGAGATTAGGGAAGAAGACGGCCATCTCGGCGGGGCCAAGGGTGCCAAGGAAGCTCCAGTGGCGGCTGTAGCGGGCGAAGGCGGGGGCGAGGCGGCGGGCGTAGGCCTCCTCGCCGAGCACATTCTCGAAGGGGCCGGCGAAGAGCACGCGCGCGTCGGGGTGGACGGCGAGGATCTTAGGGAGGGCGTTGAGCAGCACCTCAACGCCCTTCTCGGCGGCGAGGCGGGCGGCCATGCCGATCACGGGGCCGCGCAGGTTCCAGCGCTCGCGGAAATCGGCCACGGCTTGCGGCGAGGCCTCGGCCACCTCGACGGGGGGCGGGATAACGACGATCTTCTCGCGGAAGCGGCGCAGGAAAGGCGAGTGGTCGGCGAAATCCTGGGTGTAGGCAACGATCCGGGTGGCGAGGGCGCCGGCGGCGAGGTTGGCCGTATCGACCACGCGGTTGGCGAGGGTGTTCATAATGCTGAAAGGCAGCTGAAGATCGCTGTGGTACGTAAGCACCACCGGCTGGCGCAGGAGGCGACCGCGCAGGGCGAGGCCGGGGGCATCGAACTGGGGCAGGTGCAGGCTCATGGCATCGTGCTGGAGCGCGAGCGAGGTGGCGAGCCAGCCGAAGGTGGGCATAATCACGCCCTTGCTGATACGGGCGGCCACGGGGGCGCGCACAACCCGCACGCCATCGAGCTCCTCACGCAGTGGGAGGCTAGGGTCGTACTGTGAAGTGAGCACCGTAACGCTATGGCCGCGCCGCACGAGGGCCGTAGCGAGGCGCTGCACATAGATCGTGAGGCCGCTGGTGTAGGGGCGGTAGTAGGTGAGAGCGCAGAGGATTCGCATGTCAATGCAACATGCAACATGCAACATGCACAATGGCGCATCTGGCATGTTGCATGATCACTGAAAGAGCCCGATGTTCTCGGAGACCCAGTTCCACAGTCGGCCCATGCCGTCCTCGAGGTGTACCTGGGGGCGCCAGCCGAGCTCGGCCTCGGCCTTGCGGATGTCGAGGATACAGACGGGCTGATCGCCGGGGCGCCAGTCGCCGTGCTGGGCGGCCTCGATGGGGCGGCCGGCCAGGCGGCTGAGCAGCGGCTGAAACTCACGCCAGATCGAGAGCGTATTGGCGGCGCCGCCGCCCACATTGTAGATCTGGCCGGCAGTGCGATCAATACGAGCGAGCGCGAGCTCATAAAGGTCGATCAGATCATCGACGAAGAGCATATCGCGCACCTGCTTGCCATCGCCAAAGACGCTGATCGGACGGCCGGTCTGGGCGGCGATCACGAAGTGGGCGGCCCAGCCCTGATCCTCTACGCCGAACTGGCGCGGGCCGTAGATCGCAGACTGGCGGAAGACCACTGTGGGCAGCCCGTAGATACGATAGTAGTCGCGGACGTACTGGTCGCCGGCGCCCTTGCTACAGCCGTAGGGCGAGTGAAAATCGAGCGGCTGCGTCTCGGGCACGCCGAGGGGGAGATCGCTATAGCTATAGCGCGTTGCACCCTCGACAATCGGCAGATCGTCCATGCCGCCATAGACCTTATTGGTGGAGGCGTAGAGCACTGCGGGGCGCTGGGGGCTACTGCGGGCGGCCTCCAGCACATTGAACGTGCCGAGGGCGTTGATCTCAAAGTCGGTGCGCGGGTCCTGCACAGAGGTAGTGACAGCCACCTGGCTGGCGAGGTGGTAGATCGCCTCGGCGGCGGCGACGGCGGCGACAACGGCGGCGGGGTCGCGCACATCGGCCTGCACAAACTGGAGCTGGCCGGGGGCGGTAGCAGCCTGGGCATAGAGCCACGACATGTTATGGGGGGTGCGGGGGCGGGAGAGGTTATCGAGGATGGTGACGTGGTGGCCGCGCGCGAGCAGGCGAGCGGCGAGATTGCACCCAATAAAGCCGGCCCCGCCTGTGATCACGATCCGCATGCGCTAAACCCCGGTGTGCGCGCTCCAGAGGCCCAGCATTATAGCGGGGCGCGGGCAGATTGACAAACCGCCACACAAACACAAGGCGCCCTGCGGGTGAGGCGGGGCGCCCTGGGCGGTGTGGAGGCGACGGCGGGAATCGGACCCGCGATGGCGGTTTTGCAGACCGCTGCATTACCACTTTGCTACGTCGCCAGTCC
>JAYUYB010000125.1:0-2010 GCA_043752655.1 Chloroflexota bacterium | reverse complement strand
ACAGCTGCGGCGCTGCTGCCGGCCCTGGCCCTGGCGTTCGCTCTGGGCTACCCGGCCACGCTGGGCGACGTACTGCTGCTCCAGGCGGCGGCGGGCGCCCTCGCATCTGCCTATGGGCTCGTTACGTTGCGCGGTGCCCTCGCCCGCCAGAGCGCTGGAAAGGCTCCCTCGCGCCCGCTTCACGCCTACCTGTCCGACGCGCTATCACAGCTGGGCGTAGAGCTGCTCTGGCTTGGCTACGCCCATGCCGATCTCTGGATTATGGCAGCGCTGCGCCCGCCGGCAGAGGTTGCGGTGTACGCGGTTGCCACGCGGGTGTCGCGGCTGCTCCAGCTGCCGCAGGAGGTGAGCAAGAGCGCACTCGCCCCGCGCCTGGCAGCCCTCTGGGCACAGGAGCGACGCGGCGCCCTGGAGGACTTGCTTCGCCGCGCCGCCCTGCTGTCCACCGCGCTGGCCCTGCTGGGGTGCCTGATTATGCTCGCTGCGGGTGGCCCGCTGCTCCGCTGGCTGTTTGGGCCAGGCTACGCGGGTGGCGCTCCCACCCTCGTGATCGCCAGCCTTGCCGCCGTTGGCACAACAAGTGTGGGCCTTGCCGCAACCACCCTTACAATGGCTGGCTACCAGCGGGTAGTGCTTGTCGTGAGCTGCGGCGCCGTGCTTGTTGCTGTGCTGCTTGCCCTCGCGCTCGCCCCTGCCTTCGGCGGGCCCGGTGTGGCCTTTGCCATAGCGGCTGGGGTGCTGCTTCAGAACGGCCTGCTGCTTGCATGCGCCAGGCGCCTGCTGGGAGTCTGGACCTTCGCTGGCCTGAGCCCGGCGACGCCGGGAGAAGACGCGCGCCAATGAACCGCCTGCTCATTCTCGGAAGTGGCACGTTCGCCTTGGAGACCCTGGACATCGCCGAGCTTGCCGGCGAGCTCGACCCAGTCGGCTTTGTGAACAGCCTTGAGCGCCCACCGCGTGGTGCGCAGCACGGCGGGCTGCCGCTGTACTGGGTCGACGCGCTGCCCTTTGGGCCGGGCGAGTGTCTGCTGGTGGCAGGGATCGTAAGCCCGCTGCGGCACGCCTTCGTGGCCCAGATGGAGGCGCGCGGCTACCGCTTTGTTACGGTGCGCCACCCTGCGGCCATGATCTCACCGCGCGCGGTGCTTGCTGCGGGCTGTGTGGTGAACGCGGGCGTCGTGGTGAGCTCGTTCAGCGTGATCGGGCCGCACACGATTTTGAACCGTGGGTGCCTGATCGGGCACCATAATCGCATCGGCGCGTGCTGCACGGTGGGGCCGGGCGCAAACCTGGCGGGCGGGGTAGAGCTAGATGCCGGGGTGTTTGTAGGGGTGGGCGCCGTGGTGAGCGATCACCTTTGCATCGGGGCCGGGGCCACGGTGGCGGCGGGCGCCGTGGTGACAAAGCCGGTCGCTGCGGGCAGCTTTGTGGTCGGCGCGCCCGCCCGCGCCCTGCGCTCTGGCGCGCTGCTGGAGGCGCAACATGACGAGCGCTGAGCCGCCCGCCAAGCTGCTGCTGATCGGGCCGGGGCTGCCCGGGGCGGGCGTCGGTGGCCTTCAGATCGCGCTACGTGAGCTGGCGGCAGAGCTGCGCGCCCGAGGCTGGGACGTCGAGACAGCGCTTTTTGCCGGGGCGGCTGGGCCAGGCTTGCGTAGCGGCGTGGGCCACTCGCAGCTCGCGGCGCTGGTACGCTCCCCCGCGCTGCTTAGCCTGCGCGATTGGCTGCCTACCAGGCTGCGTCGCGTGCTCAGCTCGCTCGCGGTGAGCCGGACGCTGCTCGCGAACCTGAACCACAACCTCCGCGTCTTCGACGCGCTGCTGGACAACGCGGGCGCCTACAGCGCGATTCTCGTCTGCGTCGAGGGGCTGGTGCCGGGGATGGCGGCCCTGGCCGTAGACCGACACCCCTGCGTGGCCCTTGTGAGCCTGCCATCACTCGGCGAGGAGCTGGGCCTGCGCTGGCTCTGGCCGCTGCGGCGGCGGCTTGCGGCAGCCCTGCTGGGCGGTGCC
>JAYUYB010000124.1:0-2010 GCA_043752655.1 Chloroflexota bacterium | reverse complement strand
AGACCACCGCGCTCTTCGAGCGGCTGCGCCGCAATCAGCCGATTTGACGCACATTGTGATGCGCAGTACAATCTAGAGACTTAACGAACCGACGACCGACAACCGACGACTGACGACCGGAGGGCGGGTGTACGGCTATCGTCCACCGTCCACCGTCCACCGTCCACCGTCCACCGTCCAGAAGGCAACCCTCATGGATCTGATCAAGACGATTCACGGCGTATTCGGCGAGATGGTGCTGCCCCTGCTGATCGTGGTCGCCGCGATCTATCTTACGGTGACGTACAAGGCTGGCGCCCCGCGCGGCGCGGTGGCGCGCATTTTTCCAGTTCTGGTCGACATCCAGGTCACCTTAGGTATCATCCTTTGGATCTACCTGCTGTTCAGCACCAGCGGCCCAACCCAGGCAGCATATCTTGGCTTCCCCTTCATCCTGCACCCGCTGATCGGCATCCTCGCGGCGGGCCTGGCCCACATGGCTGTGGGCGTCAAAAACCCTCTGCGCAGCCTGGGCCGCTACGCGCCGCTGGCCTCGCTCGCCGTGCTGCTCGTGCTGGTGATCAGCAACGTGTTGATCGGCATTCAGCAGTAGCGCGGCGCGCCCGTTCTGCTGCGCACAATCTTTAAGCCGCTCTAGCGCCCCGGCGCGATGCTGATGGCGCTCACGACGATGCTGATCGGGCCGCGCCCGCCTGGGTCGGGGGCTGCGCCAGTGGCCAGTACCAGGCGGCTGGGTCCGGGCGGCAGCATTAGCCAGAGCCGGGTACGGGCTGCCACAGGCTGCGGGCTCACCTGCCAGCTGCCAACTGGGGCGCCGTTCAGGCTCAGGGCGAGCGTGCGCGGGGCACCAAAACTCTCGGCCTGGAGGCTGAGGCTTACGGGCAGCGGCGCGTCACTAGGGTTGAGCAGCATCAGCTCGCCGGTGGCGCCCATCCAGCGCCAGCGCCGCTCGCCCGCGCGCTCCTCGGGGTACCAGCCCGCCGCGAAGTAGGCGAGCGGCGCCGCGGTGGCCGGTGGCACCTCGTACACGGCGAGGCCGGCATCCTCGTAGGCTGGCGCTACGCCGGGCAGCACCTGGGCGATAGCGCGCCGGGCTGCGTCGCGCTGGGACGGCGGGATGCGCTCCCAGCGCACTACGAGATCACTGATGCCGTAGGCGGCGAGGGCGGCGGCGGACGGCCCACCTGCCGGGTCGGCCAGGGTGGCCTGGTCGGGCTGGAGCTGCCAGAGCTGGCGCACGCCTGGCGTGAGCTCGGCGAAGGGGTAGGGCGGGGTGCGGGCGAGGTACCCGCCCACCAGCGGCCTACTGTGGACGATCTGGTCGCGCAGCACATCGCTGGAGTCGATCTCGACGGGCAGCACCAGCATCGCGCCGGGGCGCGCAGCGAGGGCGGCGTAGGCGGGGTGAACTGTGAAGGGCTGCGTGGGCCAGGCGGGCGGGGCAAGCTCGATAGCGGCGAGCAGCAGGGCGGCCACGAGGGCTGGCTGCCCGTAGCGCGCGTGCAGCCAGCTCAGGCCGAGGGCAGACAGCGGCACCAGCGCGAGCGTTGCCAGCAGCACAAGGTGGCCGGGGCGCTGGGCGATCTCCATGCCCGGCACCAGCAAGAGCAGCTGGTAGGGCAGGGGGAGGCCGGTGCGCGTGGCGCCCACGTTCAGCTCGGGGCCGAGGGCCAGGAGCAGTCCCACGCCTGCCAGAGCCAGCCAGCGCCACGCGTGGGCCCAGCGGCGGGCGCAGGCCACGGCCGCCAGGGCGAGGGCCGTGTAGCCGAGGGCGTGGTTCCAGGCCGAGATGCCGGGGTGGAGCAGCGGCCCAAGGCGCGCCACGGCGGAGCCCCAGAGCGGGTGCAGGTAGCTTGGCAGCCAGAAGTCGAGCAGATTTGCCGAGCGCCCCAGCAGCAAATCGCCAGCCTGGGCGGTGGGGGCGGCGGGCTCAGCGCCGCCCGTCACCTGGGCCAGGGCGCCGCCGAGGGCCACGAGCAGCGGCGCGAGGCAAAGCAGCGCCACGATGGG
>JAYUYB010000123.1:0-2013 GCA_043752655.1 Chloroflexota bacterium | reverse complement strand
ACTGGTAGCCATGCTCGCTCAGGTGCGCCTTGAGCTCCAGGTAGTTCTCGACGATACCGTTCTGGATCACCACGATGGCGCCGCTGGCGTCGCGGTGGGGGTGCGCGTTGGCCTCGGTGACATCGCCGTGGGTGGCCCAGCGGGTATGGCCGATGCCGATCTGGCCGGTGGCCGGCTCTTTGGCGAGCCGCAGCACGAGGTTGCCGAGCTTGCCCACGCTGCGCCGCAGCTGCAAGCCGGGCGCGGGCGCGTAGATCGCGATGCCCGCCGAGTCGTAGCCGCGGTACTCTAGGCGCTGTAGGCCGCCCACCACAACGTCGGTGGCCTCGCGCGGGCCGATGTATCCGACAATTCCACACATATGTTTTTGCTCCACCGCAGCTTGAAGCGGCGACTGAACTGCCGCTGCGAACTGCGAACTGATTCTGCACACGAACATAGGGGGAATAGCGAAAAGAAGGGGTGGGCTACTGCGATCAGCTTTGTCCTGCCCGTCGCCGGGAGGCATTGCGCTGATCGCTCTCAGGCGGCACCCGCGCCTGGGAGGCTTCCGCTGGTCTGTCGATGTTCAGGCCGCTGGCAAGCACCGGCCCTTAGCCTCACGTTGCCGTGAGGAACCTCCACCCTCGTCAACTCCGCTTTGCGCGGAGCCCATGCGCTCTACATGCTCTGGCTGCGTATCCCTCCTGGCCACCTTCCCCTGGCGACCATGCTCACGTTTGCGGCAGTATAGCATGGCGAATCAAAAAGAGGCGAGCCCTGTGGCCCGCCCCTCGTACTGCGCAAGGCTTAGAACATGCTGCGCAGCACACCAACCACGCGGCCCTCGATTTGCACGTTGGCGGGGCTCACGTAGATCGGCTCCATGGTGATGTTGGCGGGCTGCAGACGGATGCGGCTGCCCTCGTTGTAGAACAGCTTCAGGGTGACGGAGTTCTCGTCCTCGAGGCGCGCGGCAACCATCTGGCCGTTCTCGGCGGTCTGCTGGCGGCGCAGCAGCACCACGTCGTTGTCGTTGATCAGGGCGTCGATCATCGAGTAGCCGCGCACGCGCAGGGCGTAGACATCCTTCAGCTTCTCGAGCGAGCCCAGCTCCGCAGGCACCTCCACGCGCTCGGCGCTCTCGACATCAACCTGCTCTGGGTCGGGCAGGGGCGAGCCAGCCGTGATCACGCCCAGCATGGGCACGAAGAAGCCCGGCATGGCCAGCGGCGACGGCGCGGGCACCAGCTGCGGCACCGTGATGCCACGGGAGACTTTGTTGTCGCGTGTGATCTTGCCCTTCTCCTGGAGCGCCTTCAGGTTGTAGGCTACCACTGAGGTGGAGCTGATCTTCAGGTAGCTCTGGATGTCGCGGATGGCGGGCGGGTAGCCGTTCTTGTAGATGAACTCGTGGATGTAGCCCAGGATCTTCTCCTGGCGTGATGACAAACTGTCGGCGTTTCGCATGGACCCTGTCCTTTCATTGGCCGCAGCCCGGAAGGGGCCAACGGCGAGCGTGCAGAATGGAGTACGTGTCTGGGGCGCGCACAATGATGGGCAAGCCCCTCGCGCTGTGGGCGAACGCGCAGCGCGTAGCAGAACGTATGTAGCAGCGATTATAGCAACAAAACACTTGTGCTGTCAAGGGTTTTGGCGCCAACATGCTATAATTCGCAGCATGAATCACGTAATTGCCGTGGATCTGGGCGGAACTCAGCTGCGTGTGGCCCTCGTGAGCGCAAATGGCAAGCTTGTTGCCCACGCGCGCACCCCAACTGAGGTTGCCCAAGGGCCTGCCGCCGTGGTCGCCCGCATGCTCGGCCTGATCCGCGAGGTGCGCGCCGCCCTCCCCGTTGGCGCCACGCTGCTCGGCGTAGGTATCGGCGCCCCCGGCCCGCTCGATCCGTTTACCGGCGTGGTCTATGCGCCCCCGCACCTCCCCGGCTGGCAGAACATCCCCCTGCGCGCTATGGTCGCCGAGGCCACCGGCCTGCGCGTGGAGCTTGGCAACGACGCAAATGCCGCCGCCGT
>JAYUYB010000122.1:0-5254 GCA_043752655.1 Chloroflexota bacterium | reverse complement strand
TGGGCCTCGCCCGCGAGCTGCGGCGCATCCCGAGCAGTGCCGCCACCCTGCGTGACGGACGGCTCTACGCGCTCTGGCCCAGCGCCCGCGTGGCCTTCACGCCGCTGATCGGCTCGCGCCCTAAGCTGGCGCTCTCCTACCTCGCCGGCTCACTTGTGCGCTACGCCCCCCTGCTCGACATCCACGCCTTCCACAAGGCCCACCCGGTGGACGATGCCTCGGTGAGCGAGTACGCCCACGCGCATCTTACGCCCGAGCTGCTGGAGTATGTCCTACAGCCGCCCATCTCCGGGATCTTCTACTGGACGCCGGAGCGCACCTCGCGCGCGCTGCTGCTGCTGGTGCTGCGCGCCGGCTTGGCCAACCCCGCCGGCATGCGCCTCTTCACGCTGCGCGAGGGCCTCGGCCAGCTGGCCCACGCCCTCGCCGACGGCCTCGATCTGCGCCGCAACAGCGAGGCGCTCGCCGTGCAGCGTCGGCCAGCTGGCGGCTTCATCGTACGCGCCCGCAGCGGCGGCGCCGAGCTTGCGCTGGAGGCCGACGCGCTGCTTGTGGCCACCACCGCCAGCGCGGTGCCGCGCCTGCTGCCCTGGCTCGACGAGCAGCGCCGCGCCTTCTTCGAGGCGGTAAAGTACTCGGCCACCGTCAACCTGGCCGTGGGCGTGCGCGGGCGCTTCCCGCGCAGCTGCTACGGCATGCTCTTCCCGCGCCGCGAGACGCCCTTCCTGGCCTCGGCCACGGTGCAAACCGTGAAGGACGCCAGCCACGCCCCGCGCGGCCGCGACGCGATCTGCCTGCACCTCAGCGGCCCCGCCAGCGCCGCCCTGCGCGAGTGCGACGACGAGACCCTGGCCCGCCTGATGCTCGCCGACCTGCGCCGCCTGGCGCCGCGCTACGACCCCGCGCCGCGCGCGCTGTTCCAGCGGCTCTACCGCGTGCCCGAGGCGCTGCCCGAGTTTGACGTGGGCCACTTCAAGCGGCTCCAGCGCTTCGCCCAGGGCGAGATCGAGCAGCCTGGGCTCGCCTTCGCCGGCGACTACCTCGGCGGGCCGTTTGTGGAGGGCGCGATCGTGAGCGGCGAGGCGGCGGCGGATAGGCTTATTGGGGGTCTGTAGATGGCGTCCGGGCAGTTTATCCGCAGATGACGCAGATTGCGCAGATTTCCGGGCCATGAGTTGGGCCGCGCCCGAAAGCCCGGGAAAAATAGGCCGGAAATCTGCGCAATCTGCGGATAAGCCTGCCCGGTTGCCCGACAGGCTCGGCACAAAAATAGGCCAGAAATCTGTGCCATCTGTGGACAAGATCAGCCGTCGCCGTTGACAGTCGGTATAACCATAGTTATACTCCGCGTATGAAGACTGCGATCTCGATCCCCGATCCGCTCTTCCACGAGGCCGAGCAGCTCGCCCAGGCCCAGGGCCTCTCGCGCAGCGAACTCTACGCCCGCGCTGTGCGGCTCTACCTCCAGACCCACGGCTACGGCGGTGTGACCGACGCGCTGAACGCGCTGTACGCCGAGGAGGAGAGCGCCATCGACCCCGCCCTTGCCGCAGCTCAGGCGCGCGCCCTCCCCCGTGAGGCGTGGTGATGCAGCGCGGCGAGATCTGGTGGGCAGATCTGCCCGACCCGAGCGGCGCGGCGCCGGGCTACCGTCATCCTGTTTTGCTGCTCCAGGCTGACGCCTTCACGCGCAGCCGGATCGCCACCGTGATCGCCATCGTCGTCACTGGGAATCTGCGCCTCGCCACGGCACCCGGTAACGTCCTGCTCCCCTCGTCCGAGTCCGGGCTCCCGAAAGACTCCGTGATCAACGTCTCGCAGCTTGTCACCCTAAACAAGCAGACCCTTGACGAGCGGGTGGGCCAGATCACTGCTCGCACTCTGGATCAGGTTGAGCACGGCGTGCGGCTCGTCCTTGACCTCTAGGCTCATGGCGCCTGATCGCCAGCTGTATCATCCGCAGATGACGCAGATTGCGCAGATAAGAGAAATAGGCCGGAAATCTGTACCATCTGTGGACAAGACTGATCGAAGGAGCCTCCATGCCCCTCCAACGCTGGAGACTG
The DNA here is from genome assembly GCA_043752655.1 of Chloroflexota bacterium. Classification (GTDB taxonomy): domain Bacteria; phylum Chloroflexota; class Chloroflexia; order Chloroflexales; family Chloroflexaceae; genus OHK40. The sequence continues at coordinate 3,188 of JAYUYB010000122.1, read as the reverse complement.
GCCGCCCCCCTGCTGCCCCTCCTCGCTCTCCTCAGCGCCCTGCTGCCCATCTCCGCCGCCGCCCAAACCCAGACGCCTAACCCCACCACGGTCACCATCCCCGGGACGATCCAGAGCGTGCTCGGCTGCCCCGCCGACTGGCAGCCCGCCTGCGCAAACACGCACCTTGCCTACGACGCGGCCTTCGACCTCTGGAGCGCCCGCTTCGAGCTCCCCGCAGGCGACTACGAGTACAAGGCCGCGCTCAACGATAGCTGGAGCGAGAACTTCGGCGCCAACGCCACCCCCGGCGGCGCCAACATCGCCCTCGCCCTCGCCGCCCCCACAAGCGTGCTCTTCATCTACGACCACAAGACCAACCTGGTGGCCGACAGCGCCAACACGCCGCTCGTCGTCGCCGTTGGTGACTTCCAGAGCGAGCTCGGCTGCCCCACCAACGATGACCCCGCCTGCCTCGGCTCGCTCCTGCTCGACCCCGATGGCGACGGGCTCGCCAGCTTCGCCACCACGAAGCTTCCCGCCGGAACCTACGCGCTGCGCATCGCCCTGGGCGAGACGCTGGACGGCGCCATTGGCGTGGGCGACCAGCCCGACGGCCCGCCGATCAGCTTTACCGTGGCCGCCGATGGCGATGAGATTTACTTCGGGTACGATGTGAACAGCAGCAAAATCACCCTCTCCACACAGGGAGCCCCGAGGGGCAACCTCGCCAAGCCACGCGCCTTCTGGGCCTCCGCCGACACGATTGTCTGGGACGTGATCGGCTCGCCCAAGTACAGCTACGAGCTGCACTACGGCGCCGACGCCCCCTTGGAGCTCACCGCCGACGGGATCGAGGGCGGCTCCATGCTCCCGCTCACGTTCAGCTCCGCAGGCCCCGGCGCGATCCTAGAGCAGTTCCCGCACCTCGCCGGCTTCTCCGCCTTCAAGCTCGCCCCCGAATCTGCCGCCAGCGTGCGCCAAGCCCTGCGCGGCCCTGTCGCCGTGCTCGCCCGCGACGACAAGGGCGCCGTGATCGACGCCACCGGCCTCCAGATCCCCGGCGCACTCGACGCGCTCTTCCCCTACGACGGCCCGCTCGGCGTGAGCTGGGAGAGCGACCCCAACGTCGCCCAGCTGGTCTTCAACCCCGTGTTCCGCCTCTGGGCGCCCACCGCCCGCAGCGTTACGCTGCTGCGCTACGAGACGGGCGACCCCGCCGCAGAGCCCGCCGAGGCCCTGGAGATGGTTCTCGACGAGGCCACCGGCGTCTGGCAGATCTCTGGCGGCGAGGACTGGCAGGGCCAGTTCTATCTCTACGAGGTCGAGCTCTATGTGCCCGCCGAGGGCGCCGTGGTGCGCAATCTCGTCACCGACCCCTACTCGCTGAGCCTGAGCACGAACTCCACCCGCAGCCAGATCGTCGATCTCGCCACACCCAAGCTTCAGCCCCCCGGCTGGGACACGCTGGCGAAGCCCGCCGTCGAGGCGCCCGAAGATATTGTGCTCTACGAGCTGCACGTGCGCGACTTCAGCGCCCTCGACGAGACCGTGCCCGAGAGTGTGCGCGGCACGTTCAAGGCCTTCACCGTGCCCGAATCCGCAGGGATGATCCATCTGCGCGGGCTCGCCGAGGCCGGCGTGACCCACGTTCACCTGCTGCCCACCTTCGACATCGCCACGATCGAGGAGGACGCCAGTAAGCGCGAGGCGCTCCCCTTCGAGCAGCTCGCCGCCCTGCCGCCCGACTCGCCCGAGCAGCAGGCGCTGCTGGCCCCGCTGCGCGACAAGGACGGCTTCAACTGGGGCTACGATCCCCTCCACTACACGGTGCCCGAGGGCAGCTACAGCACCGACCCCGAGGGCAGCGCCCGCGTGCTCCAGTTCCGCGAGATGGTCCAGGCACTGAACCAGAGCGGCCTGCGCGTGGTGCTCGATGTGGTCTACAACCACACCAACGCCAGCGGCCAGGCCGAGAAGTCGGTGCTCGACCGGATCGTCCCCGGCTACTACCACCGCCTCGACGGCGAGGGCAACGTCGCCACCTCCACCTGCTGCGCCAACACCGCCACCGAGCACGCCATGATGGAGAAACTGATGGTCGACTCGGTCGTCACCTGGGCCAAAGCCTACAAGGTCGACGGCTTCCGCTTCGACCTGATGGGCCACCACATGCAGCGCAACATGCTCGCCGTGCGCGCCGCCCTGGATGCCCTGACGATCGAGCAGGACGGCGTGGACGGCAAAAGCATCTACGTGTACGGCGAGGGCTGGGACTTCGGCGAGGTGGCCGCCGCCGCGCGCGGCGCGAACGCCACCCAGCTGAATATGGCCGGCACCGGCATCGGCACCTTCTCGGATCGCCTGCGCGACGCCGTGCGCGGCGGCGGCCCCTTCGACGACCCGCGCATCCAGGGCTTCGCCACCGGCCTCGCCACCGACCCCAGCGCCTACGACGCCCAGGGCGACGCCGAGGCCCAGCGCGCACAGCTGCTGGAGTACGCCGACTGGATCAAGCTCGGGCTCGCCGGCAACCTCGCCGCCTTCCAGCTCGTCGCCGCCGACGGCCGCACGCTCGCCGGCGACAAAGTGCTCTACAACGGCGCCCCCGCAGGCTACACAAGCGACCCGCAGGAGCAGATTGTCTACGTCTCCGCCCACGACAACGAGACGCTCTTCGACGCCGTGCAGCTCAAGGCCCCTGCCGGCGCGAGCGTGGCCGAGCGCGCCCGCATGGCCCAGCTCGCCCTCAGCCTTGCGGCGCTCTCACAGGGCGTGCCCTTCTTCCACGCCGGCGACGAGCTGCTGCGCTCCAAGTCGCTGGACCGCAACAGCTACAACTCCTCCGACTGGTTCAACCGCATCGACTGGACGGGCCAGAGCAACACGTTCGGCTCTGGCCTGCCGCCCTCCGGCGACAACGAGGCGGCCTGGCCCATCCAGCAACCGCTGCTGGCCGACCCGGCGCTGCGCCCAACCCCGGAGCTGATGCTCGGCACCCTCAACCACTTCAAGGAGCTGCTGGCCATCCGCAGGAGCACGCCGCTCTTCCGCCTGCGCGACGCCGAGCAGGTGGGGCGCATGGTCAGCTTCTTCAACAACGGGCCGGAGCAGCTGCCCGGCCTGATCGTGATGAGCATCAGCGACAACGGCCCGCAGCGCCTCGACCCGAACATCGGCCAGGTTGTGGCGCTCTTCAACGCCGCGCC
>JAYUYB010000121.1:0-5265 GCA_043752655.1 Chloroflexota bacterium | reverse complement strand
AGGTGCGCCCGCGCACCAGGGCGCGGCCCCAGGCCCGCTGAAGCTCGTCGGCGGCGCCGTCATCCCAGGCGTCGGCCTCGTCGGCGGTGGCTGCGGCGGCGCTGAGCGCGCGCAGAAGCTTGGCGTCGAGGCGTAGAATGGCGCGCTTGCCACCGGCGTGGCTCACCACCTCGCCCTCCACGGCGCAGCCAGGGTGTGCGGCGAGCAGGCGCAGCAGCGCACGGGCGAGGCGGCGGCCCGCCCGGCCCCAGCCGCCAAGGGCGTCGCGGCTGCCATGGAGCGTAAGGTCCAGCCGGTTGTCGAAGAGCGTGCCCGGCAGGGCGCCAACGCGATAGGTGAGCCGGTAGCGCCGCGCGAGGTTATGGGCGCTGCGCAGCATTGTCCAGACATCGCCGGTAAGCCGCAGCCGCACAAGCTCGCCGTAGGCCAGGGCCGTCTCCAGCGAGTGAAAGTTATAGCGATCCACCACCTCGGCGGGGGTAGGGGCCGCCCCCAGCTTGACGAGCAGCTGCTCATCCTCGGCGTCCAGGGTGAGGGCGCGCTCGAGCTGGGCGGGCGTGAGCGGCGGCAGCGGCGCGCGGGGCGAGCTCTGCTCCCAGCCGCGCCGCTCCTCGGCGACCTGCCCAAGCTCGGCGCAGAGCGCGCGCAGGGCGGCGGGGCGCTGCTCTACGCCAACGAAGCCGCCGTAGCTGGCGTTGGCGAGGGCGTAGAGACGGGCGCGCAGCTCGGCGGGGCGGGTAACGCCGGCCCGCCCAAGGGCGGCGGCGGCCTCGGGGCCAAGGGCCTCCTCAAGACTCAGGCCGCGCCAGGCGTAAGTGCTGGCGAGCACGGCGACAAGCCCGCGGGCCAGGCGCGGGTCGCCGAAGAACTCGAGCAGCGCCTCGCTCTCGAACTCGGCGCGGCGCCGCCCGGCCATACGCTCGAAGTAGGCAACCGCAAAGCTGATCGCCGCCGTGTGGCGCTCGTCGCGGATCTGGTGCGGGTAGATCTGGCGGCTCTCGCCGCTGCCGCGGGTGGTCTTTTTGAACTCGCCGAGCTTGAAGGCCATTTGGTGGCTCCCCTAATCTTGCGCTTGGTCCGGTCGCTTGTGCCGCTTGCGGGCGGCGCCCACCTCGCTCGTGTAGCGGGTGACAAGCTCGTACAGCACGGCCTCGCGCGCCTTGGGGCGAATCACGCGGCCAAGGCGCTGGATGTGCTCGCGCGGGGTGCTGTTGCCGCTCACCACGATCGCCACGCTGGCGTCCGGCACGTCCACGCCCTCGTTCAGCACGCGCCCGGCAGCCAGCTTGCTGTAGGCGCCGCTGCGAAAGCGCTCCAGGGTGAGGCGCCGCTCTTCGGGCGGCGTGCGGTAGGTGAGCGACGGCAGCGCCAGCGCGCGGCTGAGCCTGTCCACCAGCAGGTTGTACTCCGAGAAGATCAGCACCTTCTCGGCGCGATGCTGCGCCAGCAGCCGGGCCGTCTCCACGATCTTGGCCTCGGCGTTCAGCGCGATCATGCGGGCCTGGTGGTGCGCGCGCAGGGCGCTGCGGGCCGCCGGGTCGCTGCCGCTGCGGCGGATCAGCTCGCCGAAGAAGTCGCCGCCCCGCGCCAGGGCCCCGCGCTTGCGCGCCAGAAACCACTTCCACTCGCCCATCAGCGCGCCGTAGCGCATCGCCTCATCGGGCGAGAGATCGACGTAGATACGCTGCTCCCTAAAGCGCGCCAGGTGCCCCTCCGCCGAGAGCTCCTCGGGCGTGCGCCGGTACACGGGCCGCCCGATCAGGCTGTAGAGCAGCTGCTCCTGGCCGTCGCCCCGCTCCGGCGTGGCCGTCAGCCCAAGCCGGTAGGGCGCGCCGCTGCGCTCGGCGATCGCCTGGTGGCCCGGCGCGGGCAGGTGGTGGGCCTCGTCGCAGACAAGCAGCCCAAAGCCGCCGATCGGCGCCTCCGGCATGCTGGCCGAGGCGTAGGTGATCACCGTGATCGGGCGCAGCTCGCGCCGCCCGTCCCCGATCACGCCCACCTTGTCGGCGGCCACGCCCAGCCGCTCGATCACGGCGCCGCGCCACTGGTGCAGCAGCTCGATTGTCGGCACGATGATCAGGGTGCGCAGCTTCAGCTTGTCGATCGCCATCATTGCCAGCACCGTCTTGCCCGCGCCCGTGGGCAGAATCACGGTGCCCCGCCCCTCGGCGGCCAGCCACGCCTCCAGCGCCTCGGCCTGGTACGCGCGCGGCTCCACCGCCAGCTTCGGGCGAAAGCCGCCGACCAGGTCGCTGTCGTCCACACTGTCGGCCCGCGCCGCTCCGTCAAGGGTTGCGTCGAGCAGCTGGTCCTCGTCGCTCAGCTCATCGAATAGCTCGTCAAGGTCGTGCTGGTGGGTCTGCATTGTTTTCGTCCGCAGATTACCGGCCCATTTTCAGAGCACTAAATGGCTCGGAAATCTGCGTAATCTGCGTCATCTGCGGATAATACATTCAGAACATGCGCAGTTGCACAGCGCCACGCCGCTGTGCGGGCGCGAGCGCGTCGAGGATGGCGGCCTGCCGACGCGGGCCTACGCCCCAGACGCGGGTAAGCCGGCCATCGGCGGCTGCGCGAGTGATGCTGGCGGGGTCGGTGGGGCCAAGGTCGCGGTGGATGCGGGCGGCGATGGTGGGGCCGATGCCGGGCACGCGCACCAGGCGCGCCTCGTCTGGCGGGAGCATATCGATGATCTCGTCGTAGAAGGGGTGCCGCCCCTCGCGGGCAAGGGCGCTGATCTTCTCGGTGAGCCGCTCGCCCAGGCCGGGGATGCCCAGCGGCAAGCTTTGAGCCACTCGCTCGCGCACAGGCTGGCGCATGCGCAGCAGCGCACGAGCGGCCCGGCGGTAGGCGCGGATGCGGAAGGGATTACCCTCCTGGGCGCGCAGGATCGCAGAAACATTAAACAGAACAGCCGCAATTTCACGGTTTGTCATTGTGTCACCTCTCCGAATTACTCGTGCTTGCTGTATGGCGTTCTAGTGATGAGAAATGCGTTTTAAAAGAACAAGTGTTCTTATTATACCACCATGCTACAACGGTGTCAACATGAAGCTAGTTGTAAGGGGTTTCTACGGCGCCATACGCGTTGGCCGGGCGCCCGCACCCGCCCACGCAGGCGGGCGCCCGGCGCACCGCGCCCTCACGGCGCGCGTGTACGCGCCCGCCGGCCGACCATGACGTAGCCCTACCGCCCATTCGGCTGGCTTGCCAGCGCTCCTAGCTAGGGGTATAGTTCAAGCGGCGATCAATGGTAGTGTGAGCAGAAGATCCTATGGCAAAGCCGGTAATCCTGACCGTCGACGACGATCCGAATGTGCTCGCCGCGATCGCCCGCGACCTGCGGCGCCGCTACGCCGAGCAGTACCGCATCCTGCGCGCCGACTCGGGCATGGCCGCCCTGGAGGCCGTGCGCGAGCTGCGGCAGCGCGGCGAGCACGTCGCCCTGTTCCTGGTGGATCAGCGCATGCCCCAGATGAGCGGGGTCGAGTTTCTTGCCGAGGCCGTCAAGCTTTTCCCCAAGGCGCGCCGCGCCCTGCTCACCGCCTACGCCGACACCGACGCCGCCATCCAGGCGATCAACGCCGCCGCCGTCCACTACTATCTGCTCAAGCCCTGGAACCCGCCCGAGGAGCAGCTCTACCCCGTGCTCGACGACCTGCTGGCCGACTGGTACGACGCCAGCGGCCCGATCTTTGAGGGCCTGCGCATCGTCGGCCACCGCTGGTCGCCCGAGACCCACGCGCTCAAGAATTTTCTGGCCCGCAACCACGTGCCCTACCAGTACCTCGATATCGAGGCCGACCCCGAGGCAAGTGCGTTGCTCGAGCTCTACGGCGAGCCCAATCCGCGCCTGCCGCTTGTGCGCCTGGTGGATAGCCAGTGGCTCGTGGCGCCCACGCTCGCCGAGCTGGCCGAGCGCGTGGGCCTGCGGGCCTTGCCGCCGCTGTCTACGGCGCATCCGAGGGCCTGCGCACTGTTCTGCTAGAGCGCGATTCCCCCGGCGGCCAGGCTGGCACCAGCTCACGGATCGAGAACTACCTGGGCTTCCCCTCCGGCCTCAGCGGTGGCGATCTCGCCCGCCGCGCTGTGGCCCAGGCCCGCCGCTTTGGCGTGGAGATCCTCTCGCCCGTGGATGTCACTGGCCTGCGCCAGGAGGGGCCGTACCGCATCCTCTCGCTGATGGACGGCAGCGAGATCAGCGCCTTCGCCATCGTCGTGGCCGTGGGCCTCACCTACCGCCACCTTGGCGCCCCCGGCTCCGACGAGCTGACCGGCGCGGGCGTCTACTACGGCGCCTCCGTCACCGAGGCGATCGCCTGCCAGGATCAGCAGGTCTTCATTATCGGCGCGGGCAACTCGGCCGGCCAGGCGGCGATCTACCTCGCTGGCTACGCCGCACGCGTGATCATGCTTGTGCGCGGCGAGTCGCTTAGCTCCAAGATGTCGCAGTATCTGGTGGATCGCATCGAGCAGACCCCGCAGATCGAGATTCGCCTGGGCAGCGAGGTGGCAGCCGTCCACGGCGATGGCCACGTTGAGGCGGTCACGCTGCGCGACAAGTCCGGCGAGGAGGAGCGGCTACCAGCGGCGGCCCTCTTCATCTTTACCGGCGCGATTCCCTGCACCGACTGGCTCGCCAGCAGTGTGCGCCTCGACAGCCAGGGCTTTGTGATGGCGGGCAACCAGCTGCTTGAGGGTGGCAAGCGCCCCAAAGGCTGGGACGTAGACCGCGACCCTTTTATGCTGGAGAGCAGCGTGTCGGGCGTCTTTGTTGTGGGCGATGTGCGGGCCGGCTCGGTCAAGCGGGTCGCCAGCGCCGTGGGCGAGGGCTCGATCGCGGTGCAGTTCGTCCATCAGCATCTCGCAAGATTGAGGTAATCAATGCTTACGCATCAAGATCTCGCCCAGCTCAAGCTCTTTGAGGATCTCACCGACGAAGAGCTCGACTGGGTGCGCGTCAACACCGCCGAGGTCGAGCTCGCCAAAGGCGTCTTCTTCACGCGCGAGGGCGACAAAGCCAACCGCTTCTACATCGTGCTGGAGGGCGAGCTCCAGGTGATCCGCACCATGGACGGTAAAGAGATGGTGATGGGCACCACGCCGCGCGGGATCATGGGCGGCGAGATGGCCATGCTCAACAGCGTGCCGTCCATGGTCACTGTCCGCGCCATCCTGCCTTCGCGCCTGCTCGTCTTCGAGCTGGCGGCCTTTCGGCAGATGTTCGCCGCCGCGCCGCCGCTCGGCAGCAAGGTGCTCCAGACG
>JAYUYB010000120.1:0-12219 GCA_043752655.1 Chloroflexota bacterium | reverse complement strand
ATCTTCTGCAGAGTGCTGAGCCCGCCGCACCAGTTGATATCAGGTTGCAGGATGTCTACGGCGCGGTGGGCCGCCGCCCACTGGAAGGGGACGTGGGTGTACCAGTGCTCGCCGGTTGCCAGGGTCTGCCAGGGCAGGCGCTCGCGCAGGGCCAGGTGGGCGTCGAAGTCCTCGGGGATCAGGCACTCCTCCATCCACTTCAGCCGGTAGGGCCGCAGGGCCTCCGCGAGGCGCACGGTGTACTCGACGTCGAAGGCCATCCAGCAGTCGAGCATCAGTTCGCTCTCGTCGCCGATCGTTTCGCGGGCCTGGGCGACGAACTCGACATTCTTCTTGAGGCCGTCGAGGCCGTCGGCCGGGCCGTAGGGGCAGGCCAGCTTAAAGGCGCGAAAGCCGAGCTCCTTGTACCAGTCCACGTCGTTGCCCGTCGCGTAGCAGAACAGCTTGCCGCGCTCGGCGCTGCCGCCGAGCAGCTCGTAGACCGGGCGCTGGAGGAGCTTGCCCTTCAGATCCCACAAGGCCAGGTCCACCGCGCTGACGGCGTAGGAGGCCAGGCCGGTGGAGCCGTAGGGCTTGGTCATGCGGAACATCATGTCGGCGATCCGCTCGGTGGCCAGGACGTCCTGGCCGACCAGCTGCGGCGCCAGGTGATCCTCGATCACGGCGGCGACGGCGCGGCCGTGGCCGGTCTGCCCGACCCCCCAGGTGCCGTCTTCGGCCCGCACCATGCACCACACATCGCCCCACTTCGGCAGCCAGAGGCTGCGGTGGCGCTTGACGGCGGGGTAGCGCGACATCGGGTTAGCCACCTCGGCGTGGGCGCTCCACGGCTCGCGGCGGGCGCCCGTGGGCTGGGGCCGGGCGGGCTGGTTGAGCTGCATTGCCCGCACTTCGACAATCTTCATCGCTGTCTCCTCCTGGGGCGGCTGCGGCGCCGCCCTCGCCGGGAATCAGTACGTCGCGCGGCCCCCGCTGATATCGAAGACCGCGCCGGTGGAGAACGTGCACTCGTCGGAGGCGAGCCAGGCCACCAGGGCCGCCACCTCGTGGGGCTGGCCGACCCGGCCCATCGGGATCTTGGCGACCATGTACGAGACCGCCTCCGGGGTGAGCTGGTGGAGGATCTCGGTCTCGATCACCGCGGGGGTGACACAGTTCACGTAGATGCCCTGCGTCGCGACCTCCTTGGCCAGGGCCTTGGTGAGCCCGATCACGCCGGCCTTTGAGGTCGAGTAGGCGGACATCTGTGGGTTGCCCTCCTTGCCGGAGATCGAGGCGATGTTGACGATCCGACCCGAGCGTCGGGCCAGCATCGCGGGCAGCACGGCCTGGCAGCAGTAGAAGACGCCGTCGAGGTTGATCTGCAGCACGCGCCGCCACTCGGCGGGCGGGTAGTCGGCAAGCGGCGCGGCGGGCCCCGCAATCCCGGCGTTGTTGACGAGCAGGTCGATCCGCCCGGCCCGCTCGAGCACGGCCGCGGCGACGATGCGGGCGCTCTCGGGGTCGGTAACGTCCAGGCGCACAGCGAAGGCAGGCCCATCAAGGGCCACGACCGCGGCCTCGGCGGCGGCGAGGTCGATGTCGGCCACGGCGACCGTGAACCCATCCTGGAGCAGACGCGTACAGATGGCGAGGCCGATGCCCCGCGCGCCCCCGGTGACGATGGCGGCCTTGGTCATATCCTGTTGCTTTCTCACAGACGCCGCGCGGCGAGGGGCGCCTGCGGCGATCGAGCTGAACGTTCCGACACGGCGGGCGAGGCTAGCCGCTTAAGCCAAGCGCCGGGGCCTGGCCAAGGGATAGGAGCTCCTTGCGGGCGGCCACATGATCGCGGAGCGCAAGCAGCCGCACGTCGTCACGTTGGGCGCCGAGACGCCGCGCGATCTGTATGCTCCCCTCGGCGAGCTGCGCGAGGCCCTCGGATAGCATGTCGAGCGAGGCGCGGGTGAGTGGCACCGAGATGCTGATCGCCGCAACGCACTGCCCATAGTGGTCGGTAATTGGCACTGCGACGCAGCATAGGCCAGGCGTGTACTCCTGATTGTCGATGCCGAAGCCGCGCCTGCGGAGTCGCCGCAGCTCGGCGGTGAGCGCGTTGACCTCGATTATGGTGGTGGGCGTGTAGGCGCGCAGGGGCGCGTCGCGTAGCCGAAGCGCCAGATCGGCGTCGTCGAGGTGGGCCAGCAGCGTCTTCCCTAGCCCGGTCGCGTACGCGGGCAGCCGCTTCCCAACCTCGGACTGCAGGCGCAGCGGGTGGGAGCTATCGACCTTTGCCAGATAGACGTTCTCTAGCCCGTCGAGCACGGCGAGCTGGGTCGTCTCGTTGATAACCGTGACGATCTGCTCCATCACCGGCAGCGCCTCGCTCACCAGCCCGTGGTGGCGCTGGTAGGCCTGGCTGCTTTCCCAAAGCCTGAGTCCCACAGTGTACGCTCGTGTGGCTGGGTCGAGCTCGAGGTAGCCGCGGGCCGTGAGCACGTCGAGGAGCGCGTGCAGGCTGCTCTTGGGGATGCCGAGGGATTGCTGGAGCGCGGTGAAGTTGAGCCCCCGCGGTGTGCCCGCCAACGTCTCGAAGATCTCAAGCACGCGCTCGGCTGACTTGACGTGTGACTCTGCCGCCATTGATCCTGCCGCCCGTTCACAAATATGAACTTCACTTCATGGGGATGTGCCGCAGAATAGCACGCTGCCTGTGTAGTGTCAAGACAGGAAAAAGTTCTTTCTGAAATCCGGGCCTTGACAGCGCCTAGGCGGGATGCTATGCTTCCGTGTACTATAGATGCGACATAAAGTTCATATTTGCGAACTAGCCCTCATCCTCAACTCTGAGCATGCCTTGTTCGACAACACCCAGCAGGCGCAGCGCACCGTGTCCTGTCCCGCACCAGCGTCGAGTGCGGCCCCGCAGAGCTCGGCAGGCTGGCGGCGCAGCTGGTGATCGAGCGCCTCGCCGCCCCATAGCGCCCGCCCTCCGTGCAACGCACCACGGCCCGTCTCGTCGTCAGGGGCTTGACCGCAGCATCAGTAGGCGGCGGCTAAGGCCCCACGCCAGCACATATACGTCAAGGGAGACAGGGATGCGCATCGTCCGCGTCACCGCCACGCCACTGCATTCCCCAGAGCCGACCACCCCCTCGTGGCTCAGCGAGTCGCTGGTGGCGAACCCGATGTCGATCTACCCGCGCTTCAAGGCGCACCGCTCGTCCTGGGGCGCCCACTGGGGTCCCGAGGTGATCGTGCGCGTGCAGACCGACGACGGCATCGAGGGCATCGGCGGCACGGCGCCCGCCCCGGCGGCCCAGCTCATCGAGCAGCACTTCGCCAACCTGCTCGACGGCGCCGACCCCTTTGACGTCGAGCGGCTCTGGGACCAGATGTTCCGCGCATCGCTGCCCTACGGCCGCAAGGGTCTGCCGATCATGGCCATCAGCGCGGTGGACATCGCCCTCTGGGACATCATGGGCAAGGCCCTCGGCCAGCCGGTCTACCGCCTGCTCGGCGGGCGCACAAAAGAGACGATCCCCGTCTACTCCACCGGCAACGACGTTGGCTTCTACCAGGACCAGGGCTTTCGCGCCTTCAAGCTGGCCATGCCCCACGGCCCCGCCGACGGCTGGCAGGGCATGCAGGCAAACCTGGCGCTGGTGGCGGAGACGCGTGCGCTGGTCGGCCTTGATGCGGACATCATGCTCGACTGTTACATGGCCTGGAACGTCGAGTACACCGTGCGCATGGCCCGCCTGCTGGAGCCCCACCGCGTGCGCTGGATCGAGGAGTGCCTGCCGCCCGACGACTACGAGGGCTACGCCGAGCTGACGGCCCGCATCGACTCGACCACAATCGCCACGGGCGAGCATGAGTATACCCGCTGGGGCTTCAAGGAGCTGATCGCACGGCGCTGCTGCCACATCCTCCAGCCCGATCTGGCCTGGGTCGGCGGGATCACGGAGGCGCGGCGGATCACGGCGATGGCCTCAGCCTGGGGGCTCGAGGTGATCCCCCACGCCGGCGGGCTGCAGCCCTGGGGGGTCCACTTCATCGCGTCGCAGGTGAACTGCCCCGCCGCCGAGTGCGTGGTGCTCGGCAACCCCGGCGAGCCCGACGCGGTGCGCTCGCTCTACCCCTACCTGATCGGAACGCCGCTGCCCAAGGATGGCTTTATCCAGCCCAGCGAGGCGCCCGGCCTCGGCGTCACCCTCGACGAGCGCTGGCTGGCGCACTAGGAGCACCCGATGAGCAGCAGACGCTTCACCGACCGCGTGGCCATTGTTACCGGCGCCTCGCGCGGGATCGGCAGGGGGATCGCCCTCGCTCTCGCCGGCGAGGGCGCCCGCGTAGTCGTCAACTACTTCGAGGACGCGGAGGCGGCCGACGGAGTTGTCGCGGAGATCATCGCAGCCGGCGGCGCGGCGGTCGCCCACGACGCCGACGTGGGCGACCGCCGACAGGTGGAGGGGCTGGTCGCCTCGACGCTCGACGCCTACGGCCAGATCGACGTGCTGGTGAACAACGCCGGCATCTGCCCCTTCGCCGAGCTCCCCGAGGTAAGCGATGCGATCTGGGAGCGGACGCTCAGGACGAACCTGTACGGGCCATTCCTGGTGAGCCAGCTAGTGGCCGCCACGATGGCGTCACGCGGGCGGGGCGCCATCGTGAATATCTCCAGCGTCTCCAGCTATATCGGCTCTAGAACCCAGGTGCACTACTGCGCGAGCAAGGGCGGGGTGAATGCGCTCACCGCCGCCCTCGCCGTGGCCCTTGGCCCCCAGGGCATACGGGTGAACGCCGTGCTGCCGGGCGGGGTGCATACCGACATCAACCGGCAGTTCTGGGAGGGGCACCCTGAACGATCGCCGGGCCTGCCCGTCGACCGGGTGGGTCAGCCGCTCGACATCGCGCGCGCCGTCTGCTACCTGGCCTCCGACGATGCCTCGTGGGTGACGGGCGCGCTGCTGCCCGTCGATGGCGGCAGACTGGTTATCTAGCCCCTGGGCCAGGTGAAAGGAGGAAGTGACCGCCGCCACGCAGCAGACGTCCTGAATGCACCGAGGCATCTACGTATAGAGGAAGCAATGAGCGACCAGAAACGACTTAGCCGCCGACAGTTCCTCGCCACCGCCGGCAGCGGCCTCGCCGCCAGCGCCATCCTGGCAGCCTGCGGGAACGCCGCCTCCACCGGCGGCGCCACAGCAGTTCCCGCCGAGGCCCCTGCCGCCACAGCCGCCGCCACAGCCGCCCCCGCGGCCGCCACGTCCGCCCCTGCCGCCCCTGCCGCCACAGCGCCCGCCGCAGCCGCGGCCGGCGGCGCGGTGCTGCTCGCCCGCCCCGACATCAAGGGCGCCTACGCCATGGAGGCTGCGGTGGCGGCCTGGAACGCGGAGTTCCCCACGAAGCTCACGCTCGACGAGTCCAGCGACGGCGTCGACACCAAGATCCAGGCCGCCCAGGCCGCCGACGACCTGATCTGGAGCGGCTACTCCATCATCGCGATGCCGTGGGAGACCCAGACCTACGTCAAGCGCTCGATCATCCAGCCGCTCGACAGCTATATCGCCGCCTCGACCGTCCCCGACGCCGACAAAGTCCTCGCGGCCATCATCCCCACCGTCCGTGACTCGAGCCAGTACGACGGCAAGCAGTACGGCATCCCCGGCAACGTGGGCAGCGTCGCTCTGGCCTGGCAGACTCAGATTTTCAAGGATGTCGGGATCGCCGAGCAGCCCCAGACCTGGGAAGAGCTGTATGAGGCGGCGAAAAAGATCAAGGCGGCCAAGCCCGATCTGATGCCGTTTGACGTCGCGGCCAGCCCGCTCTGCGACCTGTACGCGATGATCTGGGGCGCTCAGGACGACCCCTACAATAGCGACGGGCTGATCGACATCGCCGGCCCGGCCGCCGTCGAGGCCCTCGGCTGGCTGCAGAAGATGGTCGAGGAGGAGCTGATGCCGCCGGTTCACGCCGACAGCTTCGGCAACTGGCTCAAGGGCGGCACCGCCATGATCCTCTCGTTCGATGTGGCCGGCACGCTCTACGAGCAGACCTTCGGCCCAGGCACGGCCACCACCGGCACGACGATCTTCAAGACCAAGGGCGAGGCGAAGGCCGGCGTACCCTTCTGGATGAACGCCTCGGTGCTGCTGGACAAGGCGAAGAGCCCCCAGGTGATCACCGACTTCTACCTCTGGTGGTTCGGCCCGAACAACAAGGCCAACGGCAAGCAGATCGCCACGGTCGCCGCGAAGCCGGCCTACGAGTATACCTACGAGGAGTTCATCAAGCCGGACCCGGCCCAGGCCTGGCAGATCGTCGGGATCGACCTCATCCGCGTCTCGAAGGGCTTCAGCCTCACGACGCCCAACGGCACCGAGCAGACGATCACGGGGCCGTATATCGAGCAGGTGATTGACCCGGCCCAGCGCGCCGACCCGAAAGAGTCGATGGAGAGCGCCCTGGCCGATATCAAGGCGGAGCTCGCCGCGCAGGGGTAGCGTACAACGAGGCAGGGTGGCGCAAGGCGCCGCCCTGCCTCCGGGAGAAGCCATCATGCAGCTGGACAGATCTACGGCCCGCCAAGGGATGCGCGCCCCCCGCCGGCTGTCGGGGCAGGCGGTGACGGGGTATCTCTTCATCGCCCCGGCGATTGTGCTTTACCTGATCTTTAATATCTGGCCGCTCATCCGCGGCCTGCTGATGGCCTTTACCAGCTACACCTTCCTGAAGCCCGAGTCGCGCTGGGATTTTAACGGGCTCGATAACCTGGCACAGATGCTGGCCGACCGCACCTTCTGGAACGGCCTACGGATCACCGGCAGCTACGGGCTCCCGGCTATGGCGCTGATCATCGGTCTGTCGCTGCTGGTGGCGCTACTGATCAGCAATGTGGGCCGCGGCGCCAGCACCTACCGCTGGTTTGTCTACCTGCCGGCCATCCTGCCGGTCGCCGTGACCTTCCTGATGTTTGGCGAGCTGTTTAACTACAAGTATGGGCTGATCAACCAGATCCTCCAGGGGCTCGGGGTGGGCCCGGCGCCGAACTGGCTCGGCGACCGCCGGTTCGTGATCCCGAGCCTGATTGGGGCCGACGTTTGGCGCTCGCTGGGCCTGCCCACGCTGCTGTTCCTGGTCGGACTGTATAGCATCAACGGCGAGCTGTATGAGGCCGCCGCCATCGACGGCGCCAGCAGCTGGGCGCGCTTCTGGCACATCACGCTGCCGCTGCTGCGCCCCTCGTTCCTGCTGGTGATCATCCTCAACCTGGGGATCTTCGCCGTCACCGAGCCGATGCTGCTGCTGACCAACGGCGGGCCTCAGAACACCTCACGCACCCTTGGCTTCTACGCCTACCAGCTGGCGTTCACCCTGGGCGGCTTCCGCCTGGGCTACGCCGCGATGATCAGCCTGTTTGTCGGCCTGTCCAGCGCGCTCCTGGCGCTCCTCACCTACTGGACGCTCCGCGAGCGGCCGGCGTAGCGGCGACCCCGCGCTGAACTGAGAAAGGTCTGTATGGCGCCGACGACGATCCCGCAGCGGCAGACACGCACCCGGGCCGGGATAGGCGCGCGGCTGCGCCGCCTGAACCTCCTGCCCCACCTGCTCCTGCTCGTCTTTATGCTGGTGATCTGCATCCCGCTGCTCTGGATGCTCGCCACCTCGTTCAAGGACAAGACCGAGTTCGCCACCAACCCTGCGGGCCTCATCCCTCGGCAGATCAGCCTGGTGAACTACCAGTATCTGCTGAGCGCCCTCGAGACCCTGCCCCAGTACATGACCAACAGCTTCCTTATGGCGGGCGGCGCGGCGCTCCTGCAACTCGCCCTCGCCACCCTCGCCGGCTACAGCTTTGCCCGGCTGCGCTTCCCCGGCCGCGACTGGATCTTTTTGGCCCTGATGGTCTCGGCCTTTATCCCGCGCTCGGGCGGCCTGATGGCCCTGTACGAGATGATGGCCACGCTCAAGCTGCGCAACAGCGTTCTGGGCATCATCCTGCTGTTCGGCTCGAGCGTGCCGGCGGCGATCTTTATCATGCGCCAGACGTTTCTGTCCATCCCCAGCGAGATCGAGGAGGCCGCGCTGATCGACGGCGCCAGCCGCGTGCAGGTCTTCTGGCGTATCGGGCTGCCCCTGGCGACCGGCGGCATGCTGATCGTCGCCATTCTCGCCTTCGCGTCGGTCTGGAGCGACTACCTGATCACCTACACGCTTATCGACAGCGATGCGCAGATGCCGATCTCCGTCGGCATCCAGAAGATCCTCGTGAAGAGCTACGAGACCGCGCTCTCGCCGCAGTTCCGCGGCCTGTTCTCCGGCGAGGGGGCGAACGCGGCCGCCCTGCTGTTCGCCTCGTTCCCCGTCGTGCTGCTCTACGCGGCGCTCCAGCGCTGGTTTATGCGCGGCCTGATGGACGGCGCCCTGAAGGGCTAGGAGATGCGATGAGCGCTCGACGACCAGCTGTGATCTTTGGGCCGGCCGCGCGCCGCGGGCTGCGCCGGGGCATCGGCCAGATCGCCGGCGCGGTCCGCCCCACCCTTGGCCCTGGCGGCCGCATCGTCGCCGTCGAGCGCAGCATCAGGAGCTACGCGCCCAGCCTGCTCGACGACGCCGGCGCGATCGCCCGGCGCATCATCCAGCTCGACGATGCGGACGCCGACCCCGGCGCGATGCTGCTGCGGGGGATGCTCTGGCGGGTGCGCGAGCAGGTCGGCGACGGCGTCGCCACGGCGGCGGTGCTGTTCCAGACCGCCTACGAGGCGGGCGACCGGCTGGTGGCGGCGGGCCTCGACCCGATGGAGCTGCGGCGCCAGATCGATCGGCAGCTCCCCGCCCTCCTCGCCGGGATCGACGCGGCGGCCCGCCCGCTCGCGGGCGCCGAGGCGACTGCGCGCTTCACGCACGCCCTCTGTCACGACGAGGCGCTCGCCGCGCAGCTGGGCGAGATCTTTGCGCTGATCGGCCCCGACGGCGCGCTGACGATCCGTGCGGGCCAGACCGCCAGCACCGAGGTCGTGTACGTGGAGGGCGCCCACTGGGAGGCGCCCGCCCTCACCGCCGGCCTCCTCGGCGAGCTGCCCAGGCAGACCATGCACCTCGAGCACGCGGCCGTCATCGTGGGCGACCTCGCCCTCAACGACCCGGCGGAGCTGGCGGCGGCGCTGGGCTGCGCCCGGTCTAGCGGGGCGGGGGGCCTGCTGATCCTGGCCAGCACGGCGAGCGACGCGGCGCGGCAGCTGCTCGCCGCCAACCGGCAGGTCCTGCCCGCCGCGATCGTGCAGGTCCCCGGGGTGCGGCCCGAGGAGCAGGCGGCGGCGATCGGCGATCTCTGCGCGCTCACCGGCGCCCGGCCGCTGATCCGGGCGGCGGGGCAGCGCCTCGACCGCATCTCGGTCGATGACCTGGGCTCGGCCAGGCGGGCCTGGGTGCGTCGGGACGCCTTCGGCCTCGCGAGCGGCGGCGGCGCCCCAAGCCTGGCGCGCTGCCGCATCGCTGAGCTGGCGGCGGCGCGCGCGGCCGCGACGGCCCCGGCAGAGCGGGGCGCGCTCGAGCAGCGCATCGGACGCCTGCGGGGCGGGTCGGCGACCCTCACGATCGGCGGAGCGACCCCCAGCGAGACGGCGGCCCGCCAGGCGCTGGCCGAGCGCGCGGCCCAGACAATCCGCGGCGCGCTGCGCGAGGGCGTCGTGCCCGGCGGCGGCCACACGCTCCTCGCCCTTGCCGAGCAGCTGCTGGCGCGCCGGCGCCGGGCCGAGTGCACCGCCGAGCGGGCCGCCCTGGGGCTCCTCGTCGACGCGCTGCGGGCGCCGTTTGCGACGCTGGCGCGCAACGGCGGCCACCTGCCGGGCGACGCCCACGCACTGCTCCAGCAGGCGCGGCCGGGCTATGGCTTCGATCTGCGCACCGGCGCCCTCGCCAACCTGATGGGGGCCGGCATTATGGAGAGCACCGCTGTGCTGCGGGCCGTGGCGCAGACGGCGCTCGCAAGCGCAGCCCTGGCCCTGACGATCGAGGTGGTGGTGCATCGGCGCAGCCCCCCTGCTGCCACGGAGCCCTAGCTATGATTGCAGCAGACGACCTTGCCGCACCGCCCGCTCGCGCGGACGCCGCGCCGATCTACGCCCTCGCGCCCGAGCCGCGCGGCGCCGGCGGCTGGCTGGCCGGGCGGGCCGATGGCCTGTACCAGCAGCAGCTGCACGGCGCGCTTGCCCCGGACGCCGGGTTCCCGCTGGCCGGGACAGCCGTGACGGCGCTGCTCGAGCACGAGGGATGGAGCTACGCCGCGGTCCCTGGCGGCATCTTGCGCGGTGCGGGCGGCGGCTGGCTGGCCGCCCCGCTCGCCACGGCCCCGACGGTCTCCGCGCTGTGCGCCTCGCGCAGGCGCGCCGGCCTGCTGCTCGCCGCAACCCTCGGCGACGGGGTGCTCCGCTCGGAGGACAGCGGGGCGAGCTGGGCCGCCTGGAACTTCGGCCTGCTCGACCGCACCGTGCTCGCCCTCGGCCTCGCGCTCCACGGCGACGCCGAGCGGCTCTACGCCGGGACCGAGAGCGGGCTGTTCTACAGCGCCACCGAGGGGCGCTCGTGGGCGGAGCTGTTTCTGCCGTTCGCGGCCTCCGTGGCGGCGCTCGCAGTGTCCGCCGACACGCTCCTGGCCGGCAGCGAGGGCGCTGGCCTCTGGCTCCGCTCGCTCACCGTCGACGAGCAACGCCAGGGCGACGGCGGCGTCTGGCGGCAGATCGGCGAGGAGGCCGGGGATACCATCGTCGCCATCGTGGCAGTCGGTGCGCCCGACCGGCCGGCGGCCTTGGTGCTCACGCCGCAGCGGTGCTTCATCTGGGCTGGGGGGGCGACCCTGCGGGCCCGCGCGGATGCGCCGGCAGGCACAGAGCTCTCATGCCTGGCGGTGAGCCCCACCGCGAGCGGGTCGTGGGCTGTCGCGCTCGGGACGCGCGGCGGCGACATCGTGCAGCTCCACCTGCGGCCGGAGGAGCTCCTATGACCCCGGCTCTCGGCTGCCACCTTTGGAGCTTCCCGCGCTGCACGGTCGCGGAGGCCGCGCAGATCGTGCGCGCCCTCGGGCTCCAGTTCATCGACCTCGGCAACGGGCGCGACCTCGACCCGCAGCGCGTCGCCGCCGACCCGGAGGGCGAGGCCACGCGTATCGGCGCAGCGCTGCGGGGCGCCGAGCTACGCACCCTCGACTTCTTCCCGCAGCCGGCGCCGGGCTTCGTCTCCAACCACCCCGAGGTCGAGGTGCGCGCGCGCCACCGCGAGGTGTATGAGCCCTGCCTACGGTTCGCCGCCCGCCTGGGCATGAGCGGCATCACCGTCTCGCCCGGCCGCTTCTGGCCGGGCGAGCCCCCCGCCGACGGCTTCGCGCGCTCCGCCGAGGAGCTGCGCTGGCTGGGCGCACGGGCGGCGCAGCACGGCCTCCAGCTGCGGATCGAGCCCCACATCGAGAGCGTGACCTGGACGCCCGAGCTTACGCTGCGGATGCTCGCGCAGGTGCCAGGGCTCAGCCTGACGCTGGACTACTCCCACTTCATCTTCCACGGGATACCCGTTGAGCAGATCCAGGCGCTCGACCCCTACGCCACCCACTGGCACGCCCGCCAGGCGCGGCCCGGCGCAGCCCAGTGCCGCACCGCAGACGGGGCCATCGCCTTCCGGCGGATCGTCGCCGACCTGATCGGCGCCGGCTACAGCGGCGGCATCAGCCTTGAGTATGTCCACGGCGCGTGGATGCGCCAGGACGAGGTGGACTGCCTGAGCGAGACCGTCGCGCTCCGCGACGAGCTGCGCCAGTATCTCGCAGGCGATCGCTGAGCCGAGTTGACATCACCGCCTATGGGAGCCGGGTCAACGCCTTCAGCTATGTGCAGAACGCTGACCCCGCTACCCCTGCTACGGGCCGGAGAGCTGGCGCACCACCGGCAACCAGTGGGCCTACGAGTGCCAGCTACGTCCGGCGGGCGTGCTCGTGACGCCACGGCTTCTTGCTGGGCCTCGTTAAACTAAGCCAGTCAGTCGCCTGACCGACTCGTCTTCAAAACCGGACGTGATACTTTCGCCTCATCCGGCTCCTCAGCTATCTGGCTGCTATCTTCAGCACCTTGTCCGGCGCAGGATGGCTCCTGCGCCGTTTTCACATCGTGGCAGTGAAGGTGGCACAGGACATCTACGCCCACGCGTTCCCCGAGACGCGCCGCGAGGCGGTGACCGGGCTCAGCC
>JAYUYB010000119.1:0-5278 GCA_043752655.1 Chloroflexota bacterium | reverse complement strand
TGAGCAGCTGCAGATCGGCATCCACCATGGCATGTACCAGATCAGCGAAGGGCGTCTTGGGCTGCCATCCGAGCTGGGCGCTGGCCTTGCTTGGGTCGCCGATCAGCAGGTCGACTTCGGCGGGGCGCATGAAGCGCTCGTCCTGCACCACATAGTCGCGGTAGTTCAGCCCCACATACCCGAAGGCCAGCTCGCAGAACTCGCGCACGGCGTGGGTCTCGCCGGTGGCCACCACGTAGTCGTCGGGCCGCTCCTGCTGGAGCATCAGCCACATCGCCTCGACGTAGTCGCCGGCGAAGCCCCAGTCGCGCTGGGCGTCGAGGTTGCCGAGGCGCAGCTCGCGGCCCAGGCCGAGCTTGATCCGCGCCACGCCGTTGGCGATCTTGCGCGTCACGAACTCGAGGCCGCGCCGTGGGCTCTCGTGGTTAAACAGGATGCCCGAGCAGGCGAACATGTTGTAGCTCTCGCGGTAGTTCACCGTGATCCAGTGGCCGTAGAGCTTGGCTACGCCGTAGGGGCTGCGGGGGTAGAAGGGCGTGTCCTCGCTCTGGGGCACTGCCTGAACCTTGCCGAACATTTCGGAGCTGCTGGCCTGGTAGAACCGCATCTCCGGGTCCACAAGGCGCACCGCATCGAGCATGCGCGTCACGCCGAGGGCCGTCGTCTCGCCGGTGAAGACCGGCTGGAACCAGGAGGTCTGCACGAACGACTGGGCCGCGAGATTGTAGACCTCGGAGGGACGATGCTCGCGCAGCAGCGTGATCAGCGACACCTCGTCGAGCAGGTCGCCTGTGACAAGCGTAAGCCTGTCCTGAATATGCTTGATCCGCTCGAATGTGACGGTGCTGGTCCGGCGGACCATACCGATCACCTCGTAGTCTTTGGCGAGCAGCAGCTCGGCCAGGTAGCTGCCATCCTGGCCGGTGATACCAGTGATCAGGGCCCGCTTCTTCATAAACTCTCCTTCATATACTGAGGTTCTGTGCAGAGATTGGGCACGGGCTGGGCCATGAATGCTGCCTCCTAGCCGTCGTTGCGCGCGGTGCGCACCCAGCCGCCGGGCTTGATCCCGAGCAGGAGCCGCACGTAGATCCAGATCTTCCACACTACAAAGGCGGGCGCGAAAAGCAGTGATCGATACACCTCGCGGGGGGCTCGAGCCAGAGCCAAGCCCGCGAAGACGTAGATCGCCTGGCCAAGCACGATGCAAACCGCTAGTGCAATGCCTACCGCGCTGCGCAGAGCCAACGCGGCAAGCAGCACAGCTACGCTCCCACCCGTCACCACAGAAAAGGGCGGGATGAGCTGCTCCACTGCCGCGTCGAAGAGCAAGAAGCTGCGTCGGCGGGCCGCCTCGCCGAGCAGACGTGGCACGAAGCGGCGCACCATCTCCATACGCCCCTTCTCCCAGCGCTCGTTCTGCGTCTGTGCCGAGCGTAGGCTGTTTGGCATCTCTGCCCAGACCACGGCGTCGGGCGCGAAGGTGGCCCGCTCGCCCGCCAAGATCAGCTCCATGTGGTACTCAATATCCTCGGTGAGCGAGGCCGACCAGCGATGGGTGCGCAGGATGTCGGCGGCGAAGACCATGCCGTTGCCCTTGAGCCCACTGGAGCCGCCGAGCTGCATACGACCCTGTGGTCGCAGGTAGTGCAGAACGATCAGCGCAACGGCGCGCAGTCCCACACTCCAGGCGCCCTCCGGCTGCAGCACCGCGTAGTACCCCTGGATCACACGCTCGCCACGGGCCAGGCGCGCGTCCATGGCGCTCAGAAAGTTCGATGAGACCACCGAGTCCGCGTCGAGGATGACCACCGCATCGTGAACATCGCCGCGCTCCCAGATCTGGCCGAGCAGCCATTCCAGGGCGTAGCCCTTGCCGCGCAGCTCGGTGTTGAAACGCTCGTGGACAATCGCACCGCCTGCGCGGCCCAGCTCGGCTGTACGGTCGCTACTGTTGTCTGCCACCACATGGATGGTGAACAGCTCCGTCGGATAGTCGAGCTGGCGCAGGTTGAGCAGCAGCTGGGGCAAAAGGCGCTCTTCGTTGTGGGCTGGCACCAGAATGACGAAGCGGCTTGTAGGGGCACCGGATCGCATCGCTGTGGTTCGTGGTGCCAGGCAGGCCGCTGCCGTGAGCAGCAGCAGGTACCCGACGATAGCGGCGAGACCTAGCTCGCCCGCGATCAGCAGCGTGTGCAGAATGGTCATCATCGGGCGCTCTCCTTGCGGGCATGCCGTGCGTTGGCAGACGACAGCGCATCGACCGCGAGCTCCTCACGCACAAGGGCGCTTAGGCGCTCCACGTAGCGGTCGAGGCTTAGCTCACGCTCCACCAGACGCCGCCCCACCTGGCCCAGGCGAACGGTCTCGTCGGGGTTCGCCAGCAGATCCATGATCGCGGCGCGCAGCGCGGCAACATCGCCGGGGGGCACATAGCGGCCACTCTCGCCCTCGACGATCACGTCGGTCTGGCCGCTAATGCGTGAGCAGAGCACAGCGCGCTCCATCGCCATCGCCTCCAGGATCGCCGTCACACCCGCCTGGAACTCTACATCTTCTAGCGGCATCACCAGGAAATTGCTGTCGGCGTAGAGCTGGCGCAGCTCATGCTGGGTAAACTTCCTGACCGTCACGTTCGCGGGGATTGTCTGGCCAGCCGTGCTGTCGCCGCGCTTTGACCAGGGGCTGGCTGCGGCGATCACGACATCGACAGCCAGTCCCTCCACGGCCTTGAGCAGCGTCGGGTAGTCGCGTCGCTCCAGTCCCACGGCGCAGATCATCGGCTGCTGGCGTGGTGCGGGGCGCACCACGTCTGGCGCGAAGAAGGCGCTATCTACCATAAATGGAGTGAAGGGTACGCGCTCTGCTGGGAGGCACCAGCGCCTGGTGATAAATTGCTGCTGGCGGCGCGCGTAAACGAGGAAGCGGTCGATATGGCTTTGCACGCCGAGCTTGTCGAGGAAGAAGAGTTTCTTGGGCACCGAGATAATATGAACAATCATGTGGTGGCGCGGGCGCCGACCAGGCGCCAAATACTTGAGCAGGGCGGCCAGCGGCAGGCCAACCTGCTCGCCGTCGGTGAAGATCAGCTTGTAGCGCCCGCGCAGCTTGAAGCAGGCCCAGGCTAGCACGAGATCAGGCCCGCCCACGCGCTCCAGCAGGCGCCCAAACGCGCCAAGCAGCTTGCGCGCAGCGGCGTAGTCCAGCAGATCGGCCCCGAAGCCGTGAGCAAGCTCCAGATAGTCGGCGCGGGGGCGCTCGCCGCGGGCGATGCGCTCGCGAATGTCGGTGGGGATGCTGCCGGAGACTGTCAGTAGCACCTGGTTACTCATGCGGCGACTCGCGTGTGCATACGGGCCAGGTCCACCTCGCCCTTGAGTAGGTCGAGCAGGCGGCCGGCGTTTTTCTGGGCGTCGTACTCGCGGGCTACGTGGGCGACGGCGCGCTCGCCCATGCGCAGGCGCAGCTCGGGCTGGAGCACCAGCTGGCGCAAAGCCTCCTCCAGAGCCTGTGTGTCGCCCACAGGGACCAAGAGGCCTGTCTCTCCATCGCGCACCACCTCGGGGATGGCGGCGAGCTGCGTGGAGACCACCGCGAGGCCGGCGGCGCCCGCCTCGGAGAGCACCATGGGCAGACAGTCGCCGAAAGTTGGCAGGGCGAAGATATCGCAGCTATGGTACAGCGCCTTCAGCTCGGCGCTGTTCGGCTGCATACTGTTGTAGACAAACAGGCCGGGCTCGGCGGAAACCCTCTCGCGTGTGGCAAGGTGCAGCTCCACGCCAAGTGGGCGCAGGGCGCGGAAAGCCTCGAGCAGCAGGTGCCCCCCCTTGCGTTCTAGGTCGCCGCCCACAAAGAGGATCTTCGTCGCGCCATCCTGGTGGTGGCGGGCAGCAGGGCGCAGCCAATCGCGCACGTTCACGCCGGGGGGCACCACCGTCACCTTATCAGCAGGCACCTCGTACTCATCCACAAGGCCCTGCTTTGCCCAGTTGCTCCAAGCCACCATGTGACGTGCGGCCTGGAAGCAGTCGCGGTTGAGTTGCCACTTCAGGCGCTCTATAAATTGGGGGCCTTGCGGGTGCTGGTAGAAACGGCCAAGGGTGTCGATCTGACGCGGTGTGGCGTCTACCGACACGATGCTCGGTACGCGCCGCATCCAGTCGCGTGCGAGGATGGCGGGCACATGGGAGTGAAAGAAGAGGGCGTCGGGGCGTCTCTCACGGGCCATGCGACTGATCGCCCGGCGGCCGCGCAGGCCGGCGCGTACTGTCCAGTTGCTTTTGTAGAGCGGGATAAGCTTCCCTAGGCCATGGGTCTCAAAGTAGAGTAGGCCCCAGGCCGCCCGAATCTCCGGATCAAGGGGCACATTCTGCTGAAGATTTTTGGTGTGGGTCACGTGCCCGAGCACCTGCTCGATCACAAAGCCGATGTTATAGACGGCCATAGAGTGCGGCTCCGTAGCTGCGTAGACGGATAGGCTGCCGGCGTTGGGCGCAACAGTGGTAGCACGGGATTGCCCAACGCGAGGGGCAGGATAGTTGAGACGAATAAACCTTGCGTGAATTGAGGTGGGGGAGCGCTGTCAATGTTGTCACGGGTAGGGGCTCGTTGCCAGCAATAATGGAAGAGGCACCTCGTAGCAACGTAGTCTCATCCAAGGCTTCCGCCGGGCGCCCTAGTTTACTACAGCTTGTCTGGCTTCACAACCGTTTTTTAACTTGTTATAATGGGGCATGTGCCGATTCCATCGGCGTGAACAACAAAGAGGAGAAGCGCACCAATGCGTTACTGCTGCAAGCTGAATCTACTTATGCTCCTGCTGCTCGCCCTACTGGGGGCCTGCACGCCGACGCGGCCCGCAGCCGACCTGACGATCACTGGGCGTGGCTGTGCCACCACGAGCTTCCTGCTACCCGCTGAGCACGAGCCGACGATCACGGTCGAGAACCAGGCGGCGGAGCGTATGGTCTTCACTATCCCCACCATGAATCGCTGGGTAGTCTTGGGGCAAGGGGAGCGCGCCGACTTCGAACTGCCACGCTACATTATGGGGAGCTTCGACTTCTTCTGCCTTAGCGAGGCCGACCACACCACGCTCTCCGGCGGTAACCCCTTCCTCTGCGCCCTGGAGCCGGCCCAACTCGCCCCTGTAGCCCGCTCGGCTGGTACCTTCAAGATTGCGCAGCACAACCGTATTCAGGAGGTGCTCCAGCCCACAATGCCACCCGCGCCGTGAAACATTGCTGTCATCAACAGCAAGCTCTTGACTACAAGCGGT
>JAYUYB010000118.1:0-2028 GCA_043752655.1 Chloroflexota bacterium | reverse complement strand
GCGAAAGCGTGCGCGGCCCAGCGAGCTGAGTCAGTACAAGTAGACGGTAGACGATGGACGGTGGACGGTAAGGTCCGACCACCGACCACCGACCACCGACCACCGTCCACCGTCCACCGTCCACTATCCAGGAGGAGCTATGACCCGTCGTGATGGCCGCCGCCCCGACGAGCTGCGTGCGCTCGAGATAAGCATTGGGGCCGCGCCCTACGCCGAGGGCTCGGCACTGATTGTGTGCGGCAACACGCGGGTGCTCTGCGCCGCAAGTGTGGAGGCGAGCGTGCCAGGCTGGCTGCGCGGGCAGGGGCGCGGCTGGGTAAGCGGCGAGTACGCCTTGCTGCCGCGTGCGACCCTCACCCGCAACCGTCGTGAGCGCAACGGGGCGGGCGGGCGCACCCACGAGATCCAGCGGCTGATCGGGCGAGCCTTGCGCGCCGCCGTGGATCTGCCCGCCCTCGGCGAGCGCCTGATCACCATCGACTGCGACGTGCTGCAGGCCGATGGCGGCACCCGCACCGCCGCCATCACCGGGGGCTACGTGGCGCTGGCGCTGGCGTGTCGGCGGCTGGTGGAGCAGGGCACGCTGGCCCGTAGCCCGCTTGTGCGGGGTGTGGCAGCGGTGAGCGCAGGCGTGGTGGGCGGCGAGCTGCTGCTCGATCTGGACTACGGCGAGGATAGCGGCGCCGACATGGATTGCAACCTCGTGATGACCGACGCCGGCGAGATCGTGGAGCTCCAGGGCACTGCCGAGGGCGAGCCGGTGCCGCGCGCACGCCTCGACGCCCTGATCGACCTGGCGGCCGGCGGCATCACGCAGCTGCTCGCGGCCCAGCAGGCGGCACTGGGGTGAGGGAACGGGGAACAGGGGACAGGGCACAGGGGCAAGCGCATGAGCTGGCTAAAAATGGTTCGCTCATCTGCGTAATCTGCGGATGATAGGCCCGGCACATTGACGCAAATCCGGTTTCGTGTTATCGTGACCACACGTTAGCGAATATCGGAAGGCACCATGATCAGACTTGGCTTTGCGGTGCGGGCCGTTGGCCGCCCAGAGCTGGCGGCGGGGCACGGGCGGGGTCGCCCGCCGCACCTGAGCCGCGCCCTGGCTGGCCTCGGCGACATGCTTGTCTACCTGAGCCAGATTGGCGCCCACTTCTACCGGGCCGCCCTCGACCTGGCCCCCGGCGACGCCTTTGCCCAGCTGGCCGCGTGCGCCCCCCAGGCCGACGCGCTCGCCGAGCAGGTGGTTGCGGCGGGGCTTAGGCTTGGCGTGCATCTGCCGCTGGGCCTTGCGCTCGGCGCCCCCGACGAGGCCAGCGCCGCCGAGGCGCTCACCCTGGTCGAGGCCACGGCCGCGCTGCTAGAGCGGCTCGACGGGGGGCGCCCGCCCACGAGCACCATGGTGGCGCATCTTGGCGCCAGCCCAGCCGATCCGCTGGGGCCTGCGCGCTTCGCGGCCCGCTACATGGCGCTCTCGTTACGGGCGCGCCGTCGCCTCGCTGTAGAGCACGAGGGTGCGGGGCCGAGCCTGGGCGCCCTGCTAGCGCTGCACCAGCGCTGCGGTGTCCCGGTGGTCTTCGACGCGCTCCACTGGGAGCAGCACAATCCGGAGCGGCTGCCCCTGGCCCTGGCGCTCGGGCTGGCGCTGGCGACATGGCCGCCAGGCGCACGGGCCGAGGTTCACCTGAGCACCCACCGCAGCGAGGCCCACCTGCTGCCCGGCAAGGCAGGCGCCGCGCCGCGCGTGCTGCCGCCCCGCCCCGGCCAGCACGCCGACTTCATCGCCGCCGGCGACCTGGAGCGCCTGCTGTGCGCCGCGCGCGGCCTCGCACCATTCGACCTGATGCTGGAGGCCAAGGCGGGCGATCTGGCCCTGCTGCGCCTGCGGGCCGAGCTCGCCCGCCGCGCCCCCGAGCTCGCCGCCACCCTGGGGTGAGCTTCGTGATGCGCTTCTGGGAAGGTGATACGCCACAATCCCTGTGGGTGAGAGAAGCCCTTCCCGGAAGCTTTACAAACGGTAGCGGCTCA
>JAYUYB010000117.1:0-2029 GCA_043752655.1 Chloroflexota bacterium | reverse complement strand
CTCCCACGCCGCCTCGCTCTGGTTCTCAGCGTGGGCGTCGCCGATGCCCTCGGCATAGCTGCCGCTCCAGCTCACCACGCGGCGCGCGCCGAGCACTGGGAGCAGCTCGATCAGCCCGGCGAGCTGGGCGACGGTGGCGCCCATTGGCGCGAGCTCGGGGCGCAGCGGGTTGGCGTAGCCGGAGACGGCGGCAAGGTCGAGGCCGCTGCCCTGGCAGGCGCGGCGCACCCAGCGGGCCAGAGCGGCGTCGCAACCCGCAGGGAAGTGGGCGTGCAGCGCGCCGAAGCCCATAGCGGCGACGCGATCCAGCAGGCGCGGCAGATCGTCGGTGGGGCGCAGCTCAAGCCAGAGTCCAAGGTTCATGGCTTTGCTGTCCACCCCGCCGCGCGCAGGTGGGCCGTGACATCCACAGGGAGGCCGGTGCGGGCGGAGGCGACGGCGGCGGAGGTGAGGGCGAGGCTGTGGATGTTGTCCTCGCCGTCGGGCATGGGGGCGGCCTCGCCGCGCAGCGCGCGCGTGAACAGCTCCAGCCCACGCGCCAGGCCGTCTGGCGTGAAGTGGGGCAGTGGCAGCTGCTGCGGCGTCTCGCTCTCGCCCTGGTAGTGCCAGAGCGTCTCGTCCTCACGCAAGGCGAGGGCGCCAGCGGAGCCAACGACGATCAGCTCGCCGTCCCAGGAGCTGCGGGGGCCGCGCGCAACCCAGCTGCCGAAGTAGCTCACGGGCACGCCGCCCTCCAGTTCCAGATCCAGGTTGGCGCAGGCGTTGCCCTCGAACCAGCTCCAGGCGGGCCGGAAGCTGTGGGCGAAGATGCGCAGGCCGTTGCGCCCGCTAATAAAGCGGATGCTGTCGAGGTGATGGATGCCCAGATCTTCGATCAGCACCTCGGGCATCTGCTCGCGCCAGCCGCCGAAGCGGAACGGGATACGAAACTGGCATGTGATGTAGCCGAGCTCGCCGATCAGCCCGCCCTGCACGGCCTCACGCATGGCGCTGATGTGCGGCAGCCAGCGGCGGCCCTGGCCCACCATCAGCGGGGCGCCGCTGCGCCGGGCCGCCTCTAGCACTGCTACCCCGTCGCTGAGCGTGGCGGCGAGGGGCTTCTCGCTGAACAGCGGCAGGCCGCGCTCCAGGGCGGCCACGCTCACGGCGCGGTGCTGCTCGGGCGGCGTAACGACAAGCACAGCGTCGGCGGCGATCTCTGCCAGCGCGTACTCGGCCTGGGCGAAGCGCTGCTCCACAGGCACGCCGAACTCCGCCCCAGCGGTGCGCAGCGCCTCGGGCGCGCGGTCCACGATGGCGGCCACGCGCCAGCGTGGGTCGGTCTGAAGCGTCGCGAGCCAGGCGCGGCCCATAGCACCGGCGCCAACCACGAGCATGCGCAGCGGGGGGGGCGTTACGAGTAGCGCCGCACGTCGTTTCTGGCGCGGCGCAGGGCGCGGGCGGCCTCGACGATGCGCTCCTCGACGAGGGCGGGTGGCGGGGCCGCAGCGGCCGCATTTGTGGCCGTATCGGACGCCGCATCGGCCAGGGCAAGCGAGGTGTCGGCGTAGGGCGAGTGGGGCGGGCGGGCGAGCCTGTCGGCGCCGGACTGCATGCGCCGGGCCACGCGGGCCGCGTCGTCGCTGTAGCGCTGCTCGTCGAGCACGGGGTAGGCGAAGCGCCAGGGGCCAACGCGCAGCAAGGCGGCCATAAGGTTCCAGGGGTAGCGGATCAGCTGGTCGGCGCTCATGCGCACCAGGTTCTCCAGCAGCGGCTCCAGCGCATTGCGGCGATCCACGTCGCGGGCGGGGCGCAGCACAGCGAGCGTCTGGCGGCGCAGCTCCTCGGCGGTGGTGAGCACGCGCACCCGGCCGTGGCCGCGGATCACGGACTGGCAGGCGAGGCGGTGGCCGGCGGCGAGGCGGCGGTCCGGCATCCAGGCGAGCTCGGCCTCGCTGGGGGGGCTCAGCTGGTCGGCGCCGGAGAGCACGCGGCACTGGCAGGTCTGGCAGACACCGTTGCCGTCGCAGACAAAGCCGATATGGGCGGC
>JAYUYB010000116.1:0-12236 GCA_043752655.1 Chloroflexota bacterium | reverse complement strand
AGCGCGTGCTGGGCGGCGGGCGGATCGTCAGGCCCACGCTGTGAGCGGCATCGCACCGGCAATCCTGCTGCTCTTGCTGCTGGCCACGGCCTGCGCGGGGCTGGCCCAGGTGCTGCTGGGGCGGCGCTGGCGTCAGCTGCCGATCTTCTGGCTCACAGCCTTTGTTGGCTGCCTGCTGGCCTACGGCCTGGGGCTGCGCTTTCCGCTTAGCCTGCCCGTACCCGCAGGCGTGCCAGTGCTGGAGGCGGTGCTGCTGGCGTGGCTCTTGCTGATCATTGTTTCGCGCTTGCGGGTATGATATAATCCGTGCCGTCACAACGCTTCAAACTCGCATCGCAATGCTGTAGATCCTGTCTGGCGCCACGCTGCGTCGTGGAGAGCGGAGGCCCTCGTGTTTAAATGGATTGGGATCGGCCTGGGTGTCCTGACGCTCCTTCTGATCGCGTTTATTGTCGGCCTCTTCCTGGCCCCAGTTGGTGTGCGCGAGTCCATCCGCGACATCTTTGTGATCGTCCTCGGTTTCTTCATGCTTGTCACTACCGTGCTGACGATCGCGGTGCTCCTGGGTCTACTCTTCACCATGAGCCGGATCGAGAAGCTGGCGCGAGGCAATGTGCTGCCTAAGCTTGATGAGGCTATGCTCAAGATGAACGATGTGCTGGAGAGCACCAAGGCCCTCGCCACCAGCGCCAAGGAGACGGCGGGCAACGCCGTTGGTACCACCCAGTTTGTCTCCGAACGGGTTGTCTCGCCGATCATTCGTATCTCC
The DNA here is from genome assembly GCA_043752655.1 of Chloroflexota bacterium. Taxonomy (GTDB): domain Bacteria; phylum Chloroflexota; class Chloroflexia; order Chloroflexales; family Chloroflexaceae; genus OHK40. The sequence continues at coordinate 11,467 of JAYUYB010000116.1, read as the reverse complement.
AGCCTGTTCTCGGGCGTGCGCGCCGCCGCCACCAGCCTCGCCCGCCGCGACGCCCCCGAGCGCTTCGACAGCGAGTCGTAGGTGTGCTGTGCGCTAGTAATTCGCCTATGGTATGATACAAGTACATTGGCTGTCGTGGTCGGCAACAGAATGCCAGCGACAGTCTCCTCGTGTAACAACAATCTGCCGATGCATGAACAACGTTTTTCGTATGGTGGGCAAGCAGTTCTCGAAGGCGTGATGATGCGCGGTCGCCATCAGGCGACGGTTGCATGCCTCCGCCCCAACGGCGAGCTCGCCCTCAAGCACAGGCTGATCCCCGCACAGCGCGCGGCGGCCTGGCTGCGGCTGCCTGTGATCCGCGGGATTGTGAGCCTCGGCGATGCCTTCACGATTGGCAGAGAGGCGCTCGACTTCTCCGCCAGCGTGGCTGTTGGCGACGACGAGGAGGAGCTTTCGCCGCTGCTCCAGGGAGCTGTGTTTGTGGTGGCGTTGGCGGTGGGCGTCGGCATCTTTGTGGTGCTGCCCTCCATGATCGCGAACTACTTTTCGCAGCTTGGCGCATCGGTGCTCGTGCGCGAGCTGATCGAGGGCGTGATCAACCTGGCCCTGGTGGTGGGCTACATCTACGCCATCAGCCGCCTGCGCGACATTCAGCGCGTCTTTGGCTTTCACGGCGCCGAGCACAAGACGATCAACGCCTACGAGGCGGGCGTCCCGCTCACCGTCGACTCGGTGCGCCAGTTCTCGCGCATCCACCCGCGCTGCGGCACCAGCTTCCTAGTGATCGCGGCCCTGATCGGCTTCGTGATCTTTCTCTCAGTGGCCGGCCTGCCGCTCTGGCAGCGCATCGGCGCGCGCATCGTGCTGATCCCGGTTGTCGCCGCTGTGGCCTTCGAGGTGATGCGCGTGGCCGCCGCGAACTACCACCGGCCATGGGTGCGCCGCCTGCTCGCCCCAGCCCTCTCAACGCAGTATCTCACCACGCGTGAGCCCGACGATGCCATGATCGCCACCGCGATTGCGGCGCTCGTCCCCGTGCTGGAGGCAGATGGCGTCGCCCAGGCGCCCCAGGCTGAGTCACCCCAGTCGCTCGCCGTGTCGGTGTAGCACGGCCAGTCAACCACGGCTAGCCCCTCGGAGGGACGTACAATGGCGCTCGTAGGCAATATTCGCGATTTTGGCCTCTCCGATTTCCTCTATCTAGTTGATCGTGGCTATAAGACCGGGGGCCTGCACCTGAGCCACGAGGCGGAGATGGCGCTGCTTTTCTTCGAGAAGGGCAAGCTGGTGATGGCCTCGCGTAGACCGGAGGATCAGCACGCCGAGCTGCTTGTGCGGCTCGGGATCGTAAGCGATACGCAGTTGGCCCAGGCTCGCCAAAGCCTCGCCGCGCGCGGCAACGGCGCTACAATTACGCAGGTGATCATCGATGAGCGTCTGGCCAAGCAGGAGCAGTTCCAGGGCCAGCTCCAGAGCTTCACCGAGGAGCAGGTCTACGGCCTCTTCAGCTGGCCTGAGGGCGAGTTTCGCTTCGAGCAGAACCAGCGCCCCGACGCAGGCGCGCCCAGCATCCCCACGCCGATCTCGGTGGACCATCTGATCATGGAGGGTGTACGCCGCATCGACGAGTGGGGCCGGATCAAAGATCGCATCCCCGCCACCGATATGGTCGTGCGCTTCCTGGAGCAGCCCGGCGAGAAGGCTAAAGGTGTGAAGCTAGCCGCCGAGGAGTGGCGGGTCTTCGCACGCATCAATGGCCGCGATACGCTCGCTGAGATCGCCCAGAAGACGAACCTCAGCGATTTCGACACCTGCCGGATTGTCTATGGATTTCTGACAGCCGGGCTCGTCGATGTGCAGAAGAAGCCGAAGCCGATGCCGCTCAGGCCCGGCGCAGGGGCCGTGGAGCCGCCGCGCGTCAAGCGTAGCCTGGTGAACCGCATCATCAATCGCATCAAGAGCATGTAGCGCACGCTCTATGCTTCGTCCAGGTACAGCACTTTAGCGGAGGTCTGGTGTGCAGACAGTAAAAATGGTTGTCAGCGGGGCTGTGAACGCCGGTAAGACCGAGTTCATCAAGGCCATCAGCGAGATCGAGGTGGTCTCGACGGAGCGGCGCGCGACCGACGACACCAAGATGATCAAGAAGGAGACGACGGTCGCGATGGACTTCGGTCGCATCGCGATCGCCGACGATCTCGTCTTGCACCTCTTTGGCACGCCCGGCCAGAAGCGCTTCGACTTTATGTGGGAGATCCTCTCGGAGGGCATGCTCGGCCTGGTGATCCTGGTGGACAGCACCCGCCCCGAGACTTTCCGCGAGACGAACCGCATCATCGACTTCTTTGTCTCCTACCGCGACACAGCCTACGTGATCGCGGCCAACAAGCAAGATCGCCCCAACGCCTGGAGCCCCGACGAGCTGCGCCTGGCCCTGCGCCAGCCGCCCCACATCAAGGTGCTGCCCTGCGTGGCCTCCGACCGCGAGAGCGTGAAGCATGTGCTCCTCGATCTGCTCTACGTGATCCAGGAGCGCGCGGAGGACTGAAGAGGGAACAGGGAACAGGGGACAGGGTTAGGGCGAGCGCATTCCAGAAGCAAGGTCTTGACACGAAAGGACGCCCATTGGGCGTCTTTCGTGTGTAGCGGTGGGCGGCCCTTGCGCGGCCCTTGCGCGGCCCCTGTTCCCCGTTCCCTGTCCCCTGTCCCCTTGCTCTACGGCACGCGCACCCACTTGGCCTGGTCGAGCCAGACGGTGCCGCCCGCCTCTCCGGCGAGCGCGCCGAGCTGCACGAAGCCCTCGGCCCCGGCGCGGAACGGGAAGCGCCCAAGCAGCACCCAGCCTGTCTGGGTGGCCTGGTTCACGGCGAGCTCCACCGCGCCGTCGCGGTGCTGCACCACGTAGCGGGCCTGGGCTACGGGCGCGCGCTTGGCGGGGCAGACGGGCACATACACAAACACGTCGTAGAGCGCCTCGGCGGGCAGGCCAGGCTGCCAGCGGGCCACAGTGGCGGTTGCGGCGTCGGTGCTGCTCGGCGCCCAGTAGGCGTGGCGGCCAAGGCCGCAGCCCACAGCGCTTGCGGCCAGCGTGGGGGTGCTGTGCCAGAAGTCGCCGCCTAGCTCGTCCACGATCTGCTCGGCGGCGGCGGGGTCGCGCGCGGGTCGGCCGGCCAGCGGGTCCTGGCCCATCCAGAGGAACGTCACCTCGACCTCGGCCTGGTCGCCATTGATGCCTAGATCGTCCCACCAGACGCCGTCGCCGACATCCATGGCGGTGGGGAAGCGCACAAAGCCTTTGTCGGCCTTACCGCCGTTGAAGCCCTCGTAGTAGGCGGCGTGGTCCATCGGCCAGCCGCGGTCAAGCTGGGGGAAGCCGTCGCGCTGCTGGTCCCAGTAGTCGTCGCGCTCGCTGTAGGGGCCAACGTCGTACACGGGCACCACGCTGCTGCGGCCGTTGTAGCTGATCCGAACGCGGTACTCGTCGCGGCCGCGTGTGGAGAGCACGCTCCACGAGGGCAGCGAGACGAAGTGGGCGCGCGGCGGGATAATGTAGCCGTTTGCGGTGCGACCGCCGATCATGCCCTGGCGTGTGGCGCGCACCCGAAACGTGGGAGCGACGGCGTAGGGCGAGGGGGCCGCGGCGTTTGCCGTAGGTGCCTGATTGGTGGTGGCGAGGCGCAGATCGCGCACAACGGGGCTCTCGCCAGGGCTGCCGAGCAGCGTCACCCGATACTGCGCATGGATCACAGGGCGCTGAAAAGCGACCACGGCGCCGTTGGGCAGGCCAACGTTCCAGGGGAGCCATGTGCGACCGTCGAGGCTGCCACGCAGATCAACCTTGGCGAGTGCGCCGGGGGGCACAAGGGCGCTGTAGCTGATCCGCAGGCGCGCACTGGGGGCGGCGAGGGCCACAGGCTCAAACAGGATGGTGCCGTAGCGGCGCGCGGCGCTGGCGCTCTGGGGGGCGAAGATCGCTGGGGCTGGGCCGGCGTTTGCGGCGAGCGTAAGGCCACCAGGGCCGCTGGTGGCGCCGTCGAGCAGCGCGATGGGCGCCTGGGCGTCGGTGTGCGCGGGGCCGCCTGCGAGGGCGAGGCTAGAGGGGACGAGAGCGGCGAAAAGGATGAGCAGGGCCCAGGTAGGTCGCGACCGCAGCGTGGGGGTTCGCTTGAACCTCAATAGTCCTCCGATTTCTACGTTCGTGGTAGGGGCCACGCCGTGGTGGCCGGGGAGGAGTATATCACAAATTTAATATATAGCTGACAGGAAGCTGAGAATTGGCTGCGGCGTATGGTTGCGGGCGTTCCCGGTGCCTGGCGGCTGAAGCCGCGGCGGTAGGGCCTGCGGTCGCGCGTCGGCGCAGGCCGACGCGTCCGGACCCGCCCGCGTAGGTGGGCGCCCGGCGCACCGCCCCGGCGGCTCCGCCCCGGCGGAGGGCCGCCGCACCCCACAGCACGCACCAACAGATTCCGCGAAGCCCTAACATGTATTTAACCTCCGCTTAATCTGCGCTTGCTAGGGTTACATAGGGCAGAGCCGACCAGCTGCGCTCGCGCGAGCATAGCAAGCGCCCTGCTCTCCCTGTGACCTTGGACAGGGGTCTGCTTTCCCTGTGCCCTTGCTCGTGGAGGCTATGCGCAACGGCTACCCAGATCTGATCGTGGTGGGCGCGGGCGTGCTCGGCGCGTTTCACGCTTACTTTGCGGCGCTGCGCGGCTGGAGCGTGCTGCTGCTCGACCGCGACAGCCGCCCAATCGGCGCCTCCACGCGCAACGGGGGCCTACTGGCGCGCGTAAGCATCGAGCCAGAGGGCGAGTGGGCCGTGCACGCCGCAGCGACGCGCGCCATCTACCAGGCGCTCCAGGCCGAGGGCGAGCTCTCGCTGCGGGCCAGCGGTAGCCTCTTCCTGGCGCAGAGCGAGCTTGAAGCGGCGGTGCTCGCCGAGCTGGCTGCCTCGCCCGCTTGGGGCGAGCACTGCGACTTCCTCAGCGCCGCCGAGGCCCAGGCGCGCCACCCCTGGCTGCGCCGGGATGGCTGTGTGGGCGCGCTGCGCTTCCCCCACGATCTGAGCTTCGACCCTCAGACGCTCCTGCCACGGCTGCTAGAGCGCTGGATCGTGGGCGGGCTGCTGCGCTATCGCCCTTGCACCAACGTGGTGGGCGTGACGGCGGGCGGCCTGCGCGCCACCGTCTACAGCGCCGATGGTGCTGTGTTTCAAGCCGATCGCGTGCTGATCTGTAGCGGGGCCGACTACAGCACGCTCTTCCCGAGCCGGCTGCGCGCAAGCGGCGTGCGGCTCTGCAAGCTCCAGATGCTGCGCACGACGCCTCAGCCGCAGCGCCTGCTACCTCACGCGGTGCTCGCGGGCGGAGCCATCGGCTGCGCCCCCGCCTTCCGCGACTGCGCATCCTACCCTCTGCTGCGGCGGGAGCGTGAGGTCAGGCAGCCTCTGGCGTGTGACATGCAGCTGCTCGTGCGTCAGGGCGACGACGGCAGCGTGCTGATCGGCGCGTCATGCGAGCAGTTTAGCCTCGACGACGCGGGCGCCCAGGCTGAGCGTACGCAGCCCGCGCTCAACGCGGCCACGCTTGCGCAGGCGCGGCGCGTGGTGCGCCTGCACAGCTGGGAGCTCGCCGAGCACTGGAACGGCTACTACCTCGCGCACCCCGATCTGCCCATCGTGAGCGCGATGATCGACAATCGTATCCAGCTCATTACAGGGCTTGGCGCGCGGGGCATGGCCGTGGCCCCCGGCTACGCACAGGCCAATGTAAAGAGCTGGGGGTAGCCGACGTAGCTTCTGGGAAGGTGAGTTGTAGGGAACCTCGGTCTGTCGGGGTACCTTCCCGGAAGCTACGGGAGCGCCGCCCAATCCTCGGCCAGCATCGCGAAGCGCTCGTGATCGCGCCATGCGCCGTCGATGAAGAGGTAGCGCCGCGAGAAGCCCTCATGTGTGAAGCCGAGGCGGCGGACGAGGGCGAGCGAGGCCTGGTTGCCGGGCTGAATGTTAGCTTCTACCCGGTGCAGCCGCAGCGGGCCAAAGGCGTGGTCGAGCGCGAGAGCTAGGGCGGCGGCCATATAGCCCTGCCCGGCGTAAGGCGCGCCGATGTAGTAGCCCATGTAGGCGCTCTGCAAAGCGCCATAAAAGATCTGGCTCAGGGTGACGACGCCCATCACCGCGCCGTCGGCTGCGCGGCACACAAGCAGGCTCGTCACCTCCGGGGCGGCGCAGCGCTCCAGGTAGGCGGCGAAGGCCTCGGGCGTGAGCGGCGGCGCCACCCAGGGGTGATGCAGGGCGCGGCTGGCCTGGTTCACAGCGAGCAGCGCGACCTCGTCGGCGGCGCTGGGCGGGCGCAGGGTGACACGGCTGCTCGGCTCGTCCAAACGAAGCCCCCATTCGCTTCCGGGAAGGTTACGCAAGCGCCGCCAGCAACACCGCGCTCTGCTCGGGGGTGCCCACGCTGATGCGGATGTAGTCGCGCAGCAGGGGCGTGCTGTAGTAGCGCACGAGAATGCCCTGGCGCTCCAAGGCGAGCTTGAGCTCGCGAGCGCTGCGGCCCTCCACCCGACAGAGGATAAAGTTGGCCGCGCTAGGCATGGGCCGCAGAAATGGCAACTCCGCCAGCAGCGGCAGCAGGCGCTCGCGCTCGGACACAATTAGCGCCACGTTCGCCAGCAGCACCTCACGGTCGGCGAGCGATGCGATTGCGGCCTCCTGGCCAGCCACGCTCACGTTGTAAGGCTGCTTGATCTTCCAAAGCTGCTCGGCCAGCCAGGCGGGCAGCAGACCGTAGCCCACCCGCAGCCCGGCCAGCCCGGCCCATTTGCTGAAGGTGCGCAGCACCGCCAGGTTGTCGTGGCGGCCCACCCAGGGGCCAACGCCCTGCCCGCCCGCAAACTCCAGGTAGGCTTCGTCCACAACCACGAGCAGAGGCAGGCGCAGCAGGCGCGCGATCTGCTCCGGCGGCGTGAGGTTGCCGGTGGGATTGTTGGGCGAGGTGAGAAAGAGGATCTTTGCGCCGTCTGTGGCGGCCCGCTCGATGCCCTCCAGATCCAGGCTGAAGTCGGCGCGGCGGGGCACGGTAAGCACACGGCCGCCGCAGACGCCCGCGTCGAAGCTGTACATGCCAAAGGTGGGCGGGCAGTCGATCACTGCGTCGCTGGGGGCAATGCAGAGCCGCAGGATCAGGTCGATCAGCTCGTCGGCGCCGGCCCCGCAGAGGATGCGCTCAACAGGCTGGCCGCTGTAGTCGCTGAGGGCGGCCCGCAGCCGTGTGTGGGCAGGGTCGGGGTAGATGTGATAGAACGGCTCGTGGGCCAGGGCGTCCAGCGCCTTTGGCGAGGGACCGTAGGGGTTCTCGTTGGCGTCGAGCTTCACCAGCCGCTCCGCCGGCAGGCCCAGACGGGCGGCCAGCACGTCTAGCGGCAGGATCGGGGTGTAGGGCTCGAGCTCGGCGATCTCGGGGCGGATCAGACTTGCTGCGGTAAACATCGCTCTCAGCTCTTCTCTGTGCTACGCAGCGCCACGCAGTATAGCACGGCCGCAAAAGCGCTGTTGACACCCGCGCCCAACCCGGCTACCCTTTGGCTATGACCTACCGCATCTACCTTTGTCATGGCCCACACTGCACCGCGCGTGGCACCGCCCGCGCCCGCCAGGCACTCGACACGGCGCTCTGGGAGGCTGGCCTGCTCGACGCTGTCGAGCTCCAGGCGAGCGGCTGCCAGGATCACTGCGACCACGGCCCCAACCTGCTGATCCACCCCGGCGCCTGCCGCTACGTCGGCGTCACCCCCGAGCGCGCCGCCGCCATCGTCGCCAGCCACCTCCACGACGGCGAGCCAATCCCCACATGGCAGGCCACCCTCGCCATGCGCCGCGGCGCCAGCTAGACGGTGGACGGTGGACAGTGGACGGTGGACGGTGTCGGACCCTACCGTCTACCGTCTACCATCCAGAACCAGCTTCAGGTTTCCCAAAACCTGCTCTAATCCGCTACCGCCACGCGACTCGCCAGCGCCCTGCCGCCCGCCAGCGAGGGCAGGATCGCCAACAGTGCTAGGCATGCCGCCACCCGCATCGCCACGTCGAAGCCCCCAGCCAGTGCCTCAGGCGACGCTGCCGTAATGGGGCTCACCGGGCCACCGTTTAGGGCGAACACCCGCGAGCTCCAGATCGCCCCCGCCACCGCGATGCCCGCCGTCTGCCCCAGGGTTCGCATCACGGCCAGCAGGCCGCTCGCCACGCCCAGCGCCTCCGGCGGTGCGTTCCCCAGCACCGTGCTGTTGTTCGGGCTCTGGAACAGCCCGATCCCCGCGCCGAGCAGCATCAGAAAGCCCACCAGTTGCCACAGGGGCGTGGTGGGCGTGGTGAAGCTGTTTCCCGCCAGCGCCACTGCCGAGAGCACCAAGCCAGTGATCGTCAGGGCGCGCGGCCCAAAGCGATCCGAGAGCCGCCCGCTGATCGGCGAGGTGAGCGACAGCGTTAGCGGCAGCGCCATCAGCGTCAGGCCCGTGGTCTGTAGGTCGAACTTGAACACAAACTGGAGGAACAGCGGGATAAGCAGCAGGTTGAAGGCCAGCCCCAGAAACAAGATAAAGCCTGCGAGCAGGCTCAGCGAGAAGACCGGGCTACGGAACATGCGCAGGTCGATCATCGGCTGCGGCGCGCGCAGCTCCCAGGCCACAAAGCCCGCCGCTGCCACCACAAACAGCCCTAGCAGGCCGTAGACTCGCGCGTCGCCCCAGCCCCAGAGTGGCCCCTCGGTGAGTGCCAGCAGCAGGCCCAGCAGCGAGGCGAGCAGCAGCAGAGCGCCCACCACGTCGAACGTCTGCCCCCGCGCCGCCGGGGAGTCCGGCGCCAGGCTGCGCAGCGTGAGCCAAGTGCCAGCGATGCCCACCGGGATGTTTACAAAAAAGATCGCCTGCCAGCCCACGTAGCGCAGCAGAATGCCCCCAAGCGCCGGGCCGATCAGGATGCCCAGAGCCACAAACGAGCCGATAGCACCCAGAGCCGTGCCGCGCTCCTGCGGCGGGAATGCCGTAATGAGCAGGGCCGGGCCAACCGACTGGATCATCGCCGCGCCCACGGCCTGTAGCACCCGGAAGCCGATCAATGTGCCGACGGTAGGCGCCAGCCCGCACAGGACAGAGGCCACGGTGAAGACTACAAAGCCGGCCGCGTACACCCGGCGCTTGCCGAACATATCGCCCAGCCGACCCATCAGCAGCAGCAGGCATGTGAGCGTGAGCAGATAGGCCAGCACCACCCACTCCACTACATTCAGGTTGCTATTAAACGACGTGACGAGTGTCCCGAGCGAGATATTTACAATGGAGCCGTCGATAGTGGAGAGCAGCACGCCGCTGCCCACCGCCGCCAGAGCCCACCACTTGCGCGCTTGATCGGTCACGAGTGCTCCTTGCCGCTACGAGGTTCCGCGCCGCATTGTAGCACTCGTCCGCTGGACACAATAAAACCGCGCGCCTCCCAATAGTTGGGAGGCGCGCGGCAAGCGTAACCGATGGAAGACGACTACTTCAGGCCGCTGTTGATGGTCGAGAAGACCTGCGACACGCGGTTACCGAGCAGCGTCAGGACGCCGATAACAACAATAGCGATGAGCACCAGAATGAGCGCGTACTCGACGAGGCCCTGGCCCTCTTCCTTAGCGAAGAAACTGCGAAGCATGGCTTATCTCCTAAAATGGATAGATTGCTGGTTAGAACGCTGTGAGTATGTGGCTGAAGACATCCCCTGCGAGGAGGACTACTTCAGACCGCTGTTGATGGTCGAGAAGACCTGCGATACGCGGTTACCGAGCAGTGTCAGGATACCGATAACCACGATGGCGATCAGCACCAGAATGAGCGCGTACTCGACGAGGCCCTGGCCCTCTTCCTTAGCAAAGAAGCTACGAAGCATGTGTTTCACCTCCCTTCCTTGTTTTGATGTTGTTTGTAGGAGTTGCCCTACGAACAGCAGTATAATCTCCCATCTGATCTCCAACAATAGCCCCATGGTCCTGAGGCTTGCGGAGTACTGAAACTATACAAATCTTATCCGATTTGTGAAGAGCGCCCGTCTATGTCCTGCTGAAAGCAGCGGGGTTGAGCTACAAACAGATCCTGGCGCGGGATCCCAAAAGAACGAAGCGGGGTCGCGGCCAAGCGCGACGAGATCCGCGCCGATGTAACAGCCCATCAGGGCGATCTGGAACGCAGGGATCCTTACTTGAGCCGCCCAACTGCCCCGTTCGGTGTCACCTCGTCACCTTGTCACCTTGTCACCTGGGCGCTCCTGGCGGAACCACGCGATCTCGTCGCGCAGCGTGTCGCGCAGGGGGCGAAAGGTGGTGCCAAGCTCGCGCACGGCCTTCGCCGACGAGGTTCGACGCGCCTCGCGCAGGGTACGGACACCCGCTACTGTGGCGAGCACCGGCTTGCCGGTAAGGCGACCGAAGAGCTCGGAGCCAAAGCCGTACGCGAGCGCCATTGGGTATGGCGGGTAGAGCTGCGGCCCCGGTATGCCGCTTAGCTCCTCCAGTAGCCCGAAGACCGTGCGGAGGCTCACTGCCTCGTCGCCACCCACGATGTAGCGCTCGCCGCTGCGGCCCCGCTCGGCGGCCACAAGCATTGCGGCGGCCACGTCGCGTGCATCCGTGGGTGCGCCGGCGCCAGAGATACCGACAGGCAGCTGGCGGTTCAGAAAGCTCAGCACGATCTGGCCGCTGCTGGTGGGCGCCCAGTCGCCAGGCCCAAACATCCAGCCCGGCAGGATCAGGGTCACGGAGAGCGGGCTGGTGCGCAAGAAGTCTGCGACCGCCTGCTCGGCCAGGAGCTTGCTGCGAAAGTACAGATTGCTCTGCACCAGCGCGTCGGGCGGGGTGGTCTCGTCGGCTGGGGCGCCATCGCTGCGGGCGCCGATGACGGCCGAGGAGCTGGCGTACACCACCTTGCGCACGCCGTGGGCCTCCGCCGCCTGTAACAAAGCGAGCGTGCCGTCGACATTGATGCGCTGGAGCTGGGCCCAGTGATCACCCGGCTGGTAATATTCACGGAAGAAGGCGGCGGTGTGGAACAGCAGCTCGTGGCCGACCAGGGCCGGGGCGAAGGCGCCTACATCGGCTATGTCGCCCTCCACGAGGGTTACGCCGGGGCCGAGCTGGCGGGCGGCCCTTTGCGGCGAGCGCACCAGGGCTGTAACCTGGTGGCCGGCCTGCTCCAACAGGCGCACGAGATTTCCGCCGAGTAAGCCGGTGGCCCCTGTGACGAATACGCGCATGGTGGCTCTCCTTGCGGCGGAGTGCGCCGCACTGTATACTTGCCGTGAATACATGAGCTGTAGCTCGTATTTATAATATGAGCATTTGCTCATGTTGTCAAGAGGGTTGCGCATGGAGTCTGATAACGGGCCGGGCATGCGGCGCAGCCCGCGCCAGGAGCGAGGGCGGCAGCGCGTTGCGCG
>JAYUYB010000115.1:0-2034 GCA_043752655.1 Chloroflexota bacterium | reverse complement strand
TCGTCGTAGTCGAAGGTGGTAAGGATGATCACGCGGGTGGCGGGCAGGCGCGCGGCGATGCGGGCGGTGGCCTGCACCCCGTCCAGGCGCGGCATCTGCACATCCATCAGCACTACGTCGGGCCGCAGCGCAATAGCCTGCTCCACAGCCTCCTCGCCGTCGGCGGCGAGCCCCACCACGGCGAAGCCATCCTCCAACTCGAGGATGGTGCGCAGCCCCTCTCGCAGCAGGGTCTGGTCTTCGGCGATTAGGACGGCGATCTCGGCCATGTGGAGATTACAGCAGGCGCAACAGGCAAGCTTGCGGCCACCGTGGTTCCACCTTGTGGGCTGGGGCCAATGCTGAGGGCGCCGCCGTGATGCTCGGCCCGCTCGCGCATGCCGAGCACGCCGAAGTGGCCGGGCCTGCTCAGCGCACCCGCCGCGAGCCCCACCCCGTTGTCGTCAATCAGGAGCAGCCAGCGGTCGGCCTCGCGGCTCAGCGTCACCCTGGCAGCCGTGGCGCCGGCGTGGCGCTCGACGTTCGCCAGAGCCTCGCGGGCGATCCACCAGAGCGGCTCCGCCACAGCTGGTGGTGGCGCTACCTCTGCGGCAACCTCTATGGTGATGCCGCCCTGCGCGCCTAGCTCTGCGGCGAGGCGCCTGAGCGCGGCGGGTAGGTCGTGGTAGGGCTCCACAGGGGCGCGCAGGTTGTGGAGCGAGCGGCGCAGGCCGCCCATGGTGGCCCGCACAAGGCTCCGCGTGGCCTCCAGCTCGGCGTCGCCGCGCGCCGCGTCCACATGGTAGAGCCGCTGGGCCGCCTCCAGCTTCACATTCACCAGCACAAGGGCGTGGCCGACGTTATCGTGCATCTCGCGGGCAAGGCGGGCGCGCTCGCGCAGCACCGCCAGCTCCTCCTGCTGGGCGGCGCCCGCCTCTGCGGCAGCCCTGGCGCGGCGCAGCTGGCCCACCAGATCCAGCAGCAGCGCGCGCTGCGCGAAGAGCCGCGCGATCAGCAGGCCGATCACCACCTGGATGGTGAGGAAGAAAACGAACCAGAGCAGGGTCAGCCAGCTAGCGGTGCTTGGCCGCACGTAGAGCCCAAGCGGCCACGCCAGCAGCAGGGCGAGCGCGGCCACTGGCAGCGGCCACTGGCGCGAGCGCAGCGCGCCGAAGGTCTGGCCGAGCAGCGCGAAGCCAACCCCGATCATGTTTGGGCTGAGGGCGAGCAGCAGCGCCAGCAGGGCGAGCTGGCCGCCAAAGTAGATCAGGGCGATGCGCGGGCGCATAGGCCAGAGCTCGTGGCCTGGGCGGAAGAAGCGGCGGAAGAAGCGGAAGAAGATGCGCTGAAAGAGCGCGGCGCTCGCGGCAGAGGCGGCCAGCAGCGCCGCGCCGGCCCAGCTGCCCAGCAGCTCCGGGCGCTCGCCCACGGCCGCCAGCAGGCTCAGGCCCAGCGAGAGGTAGAAGCAGGCCGCCCAGAAGAGGTGCAGCCGGCTCAGAAAGCCGCTGCCCGCGCGTCAGGTGTGTCGCCTCCGTGGTGTTCATGGGCACTCAGGATAGCACAAGGGGCGCTGAAACGACCCTAGCGCTGCGGCTCCCAGCGAAACCAGGCCGCGGCCGCTAGCAGCCCGGCAAGGCCGTAGGCCAGCAGTAAGGCTACGGCAAGCCAGGGGTCAACGCTGTGCTCGATGGGTACGAGCTGCGGCCGCACCAGATCGACCACCAGGGCCGCCGGGCTCCAGCGGCTGATCGCGGCCAGCCAGGCGGGCAGGCTCTCCACAGGCAGAAACAGGTTGCTCACGAACATCAGCGGGAAGTAGAGGCTCTGCCCGATCGCCATGGCGGCGCTCGCGCTTGGCGCAATCGCTGCGATCGCCTGGCCCAGGGCGATGAAGACTGCCGCCCCCAGAGCTGCGGCGAGGAAGGCGCCCGCCAGCCCGCCCAGCGTGAAGCGCGCTCCGTAGGCCACAAAGGCCAGCGTGAGGATGGCCGCAGCCTGGAGCAACACCAGACCGAGGCGCACAAGCCCGTAGGCCGTCACCAGCTGCCAGGTGGG
>JAYUYB010000114.1:0-12269 GCA_043752655.1 Chloroflexota bacterium | reverse complement strand
GATCTGCTCGGCGCTGAACTGACTGGTCTTCATCGGGCCCTCCTGATGGGAGGATCCTAACATAGCGACCTGTCCAGTTCTTGGGTCTCAGGACACGCATACCAACTCACCACGGTGGTTGCGCCCGCCTACGAGGTGCCGACGACGATCGCGCCCACGTCGGCGGAACTGCCCGCCCTGGCTGGCCTGGTCGTCGACATGATGCTGCTGGCCCAGACTGAGCATGGCGGCTTTGGCCTGCTGCTCCACCCGCTGGTTACGGCCTACCAGCACTGGATTGACGACCAGCAGGCCCGCATCGGCGATCCGGCGGCGCGGCTGGCGGGCTTCGAGGGAACAGCCGCCGAGGCGATCGACCGCTGCCGCGCTACGCTTACCCGCATCGAGGCTGGTATCGCGCTGCTGGACACGAACGCGCAGGCTGCTGAGGCGTTCCGCTTTATGAACCGGGCGATGTGGCAGCAGCGAGTTCATACGCTCTACGCCGAGGCGGTGCGCCGTGGCATCGCAGCTAAGCTTGACGCGATCGATGCGCCAACGGCTCGCTCCTGGCGCCCGTTTCAGCTGGCCTTCATCCTCCTTAACCTGCCGTCACTGAGCGACCTGCACCACCCCGACCGGGCCGAGGCACCCACTGCCCTCGCCGACCTGCTCTGGTTCCCCACCGGCGGCGGCAAGACCGAGGCCTACCTGGGGCTCACCGCCTATACGCTGGGCATTCGCCGCTTGCAGGGCATCGTCGAGGGGCGCAGCGGCATGGAGGGAGTGGCGGTGCTGATGCGCTACACGCTGCGCCTGCTCACGCTCCAGCAGTTCCAGCGCGCCGCCACCCTGATCTGCGCCTGCGAGCTCATCCGCCGCGAGCAGCCCGCGAAGTGGGGCACCACGCCCTTCCGCATCGGCCTCTGGGTTGGCCAGCGCACCACGCCGAACACCAGCGAGCAAAGCGATGAGGCCCTCAAACGCGAGCACGGCCACTACAACCGCGGCAGCAGCGTGGGCGGCAGCGGCTCGCCCGCCCAGCTCACCAACTGCCCCTGGTGCGGGGCAAAGATTCAGCCCGAGAAGGGCCATATCCAGGTCAACAAGCTCACCCGGCGCACCGTTTCGTACTGCGGTGACTCGCTTGGCGACTGCCCATTCTCGCGCAAGCAGGCCGACGGCGAGGGGCTGCCCATCCTGGTTGTCGACGAGGACATTTACCGCCGGCTGCCGGCCCTGCTCATCGCCACCGTCGACAAGTTCGCCCAGCTCCCCTGGAACGGGGCGACCGGCATGCTCTTCGGCCAGGTGGACGGCTACTGCCCCCGCCACGGCTTCCGCTCGCCGGACATGAACGACAAAGAACGTCACCCCGCTCAGGGCGGCCTCCCGGCGGTCCAGGTGCTCAAGCACAACCCGCTGCGTCCGCCAGACCTGATTATCCAGGATGAGCTGCACCTGATCAGTGGCCCCCTCGGCACGCTGGTCGGGCTGTACGAGGCCGCCGTGGATCGGCTCGCCTCGTGGGATGTCGGCGGCACGCGCGTGCGGCCCAAGGTGATCGCCTCGACCGCAACCATCCGCCGGGCGCCCGACCAGATCCACGCGCTTTTTCTGCGCCAGGTCGCAGTCTTCCCGCCCCAGGGGCTCGACGCTGATGATAGCTTCTTCGCCCACCAGCAGCAGGATACCAGCAAGGAGCCCGGCCGGCGCTACCTGGGCATCTGTGCGATCGGCAAGCGCCAGAAGGCGGTGCTCATCCGCGTCTACACCGCGTTCATGGCCGCCGCCCAGAAGCTGTATCAAGAGCATGGCGCTCACGTTGATCCCTGGATGACCCTGGTTGGCTACTTCAATGCGATGCGCGAGCTGGGCGGCATGCGCCGCCTGGTCGAGGATGATGTGCGCTCGCGGCTCACCCAGACCGACAAGCGAGGCCTGGCCCGCCGCCGCCCGCCGATGCTGGAGGAGCTGACCTCACGCAAGGGGGCAACGGACATTCCGCGCATCCTCGACCTACTGGAGGTGCGTTTCGACCCGATCAACGACGCAAGGCGCGACGCGGCGCGCAGGAGTGGGGCAAAAGTGGATCTGCCCAACCCGCTCGACGTGCTGCTGGCGACCAACATGATCTCGGTCGGCGTGGATGTGAAGCGCCTGGGCCTGATGGTCGTCTCGGGACAGCCCAAGACCACGGCGGAGTACATCCAGGCAACTAGCCGGGTGGGCCGCACCTACCCCGGCCTGGTCTGCACGATCTTCAACTGGTCACGGCCGCGCGACCTGTCCCACTACGAGCAGTTCGAGCACTACCATGCCACCTTCTACCAGCAGGTCGAGGCGCTCTCGGTGACACCCTTTGCCCCCCAGGCCCTGCGGCGCGGGCTGGCGGCCCTCCTCGTCACGTTGATCCGCCTGCTCGGCGATGAGTTCAACGCCAACGACCGGACTGGCCGGCTGGTGGCCTCCCACCCCTACGCAGCGGAGGCGATCCGTATTCTGGCTGAGCGCGCGGCCCTGGTGACGGGGCGGCCGGAGCTCGGGGTCGAGGTCGAGCAGAGCCTGCGCGCCCTGCTGGACAGCTGGCGTGCGCAGGCCGGGCGCACGACGGGCGGGCGCGTGCTTGGCTACAAACCAAAGAAGGACGGACTCACCGTTGGGCTGCTGAAGCAGACCGAAGCTGGGCGCTGGGACGACTTCACCTGTCTCAACTCGCTCCGCGATGTGGAGCCTGGCGTCGGCCTGATCCTGGATGACCGCAGTGTGGGCGCCGAAATGGAGCGACCAGTCGGGGCGTTTGGCGCCGGTAGCGCTGGCGCCATCCCGCAGACCACGGAGGCAACGGCATGAGCTTGCGCAACGAGAAGTATCGCGTCGGCGAAGTGCGGCCGAGCCAGCTCCTGCACACCTTTGGCGTCGGGGCGATCATCGATCTGCCACATCTGTCGGTGATGGTCATGGGACTCGACGACTGGTCGCCGGCCTACGCGACGGAGATCGGCGAGGAACGGCTGCTGCTCGCCGTGCAACACCAGCTGGGGTCACAGGTCAAGAGCCTGCGCGTGCCGCCCATCCAGCCCGAGGGCAGCGATAATCCCTTCGACGGTTCAGCACAGATCGGCGTGCCGGTGGCGACCTTCCCACGCTGGATGCTCTGCCCCCACTGCCGGCTGCTGGCCCCGCGCGACTCGGACCTCTTTCAGCTGAAGAGCGACCCAATTCGGCCCGACCGGACGCGCTACGTTCACGCCAATTGCTCCAGGGCCGGGGCGCCGCCGACGGTGCTGCCGGCACGCTTTCTGGTCGCCTGCGAGAAGGGCCACCTCGACGACTTTCCCTGGCACTACTTTGTCCACCAGGGGCCGAGCGCCTGCAGCGGGGCGATCCGGCTACTGGAGCTCGGCGTCTCTGGCGAGGCCGCCAACATCATGGTGAAGTGCGACGCCTGCACTGCGCTGCGCCGCATGTCGGAGGCGTTTGGCGAGGAGGGGAAGCAGGCGATGCCGGCCTGTCGTGGCCGCAATCCCCACCTGCGCGATTACGATGAGCACAGCTGTGATCAGCAGATGAAGGCGATCCTGCTCGGCGCCTCGAACAGCTGGTTTGGCCTCACGCTTACCGCCCTCTCCGTGCCGACCGAGGTGGACACGCTGGGCCAGCTGGTCGAAGCGCACTGGCTGGTTCTGGAGAAGGTTACAAGCAAAGAAGTGCTCGCTGCGTTCCGCACGATCGGGCAGCTCCAGGCCTTCCTCACGGTGGGCGACGACGCGCTCTTGACGGCGATCGAGCGCAAGCGGGGTGGCGGTGGCGCAACGACGGAGACCCGCAGCCTGAAAGCCCCCGAGTGGCAGGTGTTTACGCAGCCCTCGGCTGCGCCGCGTCTCCCCGATTTCCAGGTGAGCGAGGTGCCGCCCCCAGCGGCCTACCGCCAGCTGCTGCGGCGCGTGGTGCTAGTGGAGAAACTGCGCGAGGTCGCGGCATGCATCGGCTTCACCCGGATTACCTCGCCGGGTGACTTCGCGGAGTCAGCGGAGCTGCCGGAGGAGCGCCGGGTGCCGCTTTCGCGGAAGGCGCCATTCTGGGTACCAGCGGCGGAGGTGCGGGGCGAGGGATTGTTCCTCCAGTTCGACGAGCAGGCGATCCAGAACTGGGTGAGTCAGCCAGCCGTGCTTGCCTTTGAGCGCGATGTATTCAAGGCTCATGTTCAGTGGCGGCGGGCGCGTCGGCTGCCGGAGCCAACGGCGGGCTTTCCTGGAGTCCGCTACATGCTGCTGCACTCCTTTGCCCACGCGCTGATGCGCCAAGTCGCCCTGGAGTGTGGCTACACCGTGGCGAGCATCCGCGAGCGCATCTATGCGCTGCCGCCGACCGACGACGACGGGCCTATGGCGGGCGTGTTGCTCTACACGGCGGCCCCCGACAGTGAGGGGACCCTAGGCGGGCTCGTCAGCCTGGGCGCCCCGCACATCCTCGGGCGGCACATCGCCGGAGCCCTGGACGCCATGCGGCTCTGCGCGTCCGATCCGCTGTGTGCCGAGCACACGCCGCTGACCGAGCCGCAGACCCTGCACGGCGCGGCGTGTCACGCCTGCCTGTTTGCGCCCGAGACCTCGTGTGAGCGGGGCAACAAGTACCTTGACCGCGCGCTGCTGGTGCCGACCGTGGATCGCGAGGGGCTCAGCTTCTTTGGAGGGATGTGATGCCGCTGCCACCGCGCACGCTGCTCGACGCCATTGCAACCTTCACCCAGGCGCTGCCGGAAGGGGCGATTACCCCGCTGGCTGCGGCAATCGCGGATGTGCCGCCCGGTGCCTGGCAAGCGTTGCACGCGACTTCGACACGCGTGCTGGCTGCGCCGCACTACCGGGAGCATGTGGGCGCGTTCGTCGCGGCGTGGCAGGCGCAGGCCCCCAGCGTAGCGCCGGCTACGGTCGCGCTCGCCCTCCAGGCGGCCGCGATAGCTGCAAGCCGCCAGCGCCGGGCGCAGACTATCGAGCTCGTCTGGACGGGGCCGACAAGTGGACAACCGCTTCGGCGCACCGCCCAGGTGCTCCAGACACTCATTGCCGAGGCGCGTCGCGAGCTGCTGATCGTCTCCTTCGCCGTCTATGACATCCCCGAGATTGGCGCCGCCCTGCTGCGAGCTGCGCAGCATGGGGTCACGATCCGCCTAATTATCGAGTCGCCACAGACGAGCGCCGGCAAGGTTGCCTACGATGGCCTGGCCGCGTTTGGCCCCCAGGTTGCGGCGCACGCAGAGGTCTACCGCTGGCCCCTCGACCAGCGCCCACGGGACGATGAGGGTCGGCACGGCTCGCTTCACGCCAAATGTGCGGTTGCGGATGCAGCAACCCTGCTGATCTCCAGCGCCAATCTCACCGCCTACGCCCTGAGCTTGAATATGGAACTGGGGCTGCTGGTGCGCGGCGGGCCGCAGCCACAGGAGGTGTCTGCGCACTTCACGGGACTGATCCAGCACGGCGTGTTGCTCCCAGTTACCGGTTAGCAGGCCAGTTGTCGCCAACAGCCATCGGAACGTGCTGACCCCACAAGGAGCAAGCGGTGCCAATTCCACGTGTCAACAATCGGGACGGCAATGCACACACAGGCAGCGAAGGAGAGCGCCAGCAGCTTCTCGCCGAGATGGCGCGGTTCGACGCTGAACAGCGAGACCGCTACTGGCGTGGTTGGGAGCAGCGGCGCAGCGAACCGTATGCGATCCAACAGAGCGGGCAATTGTACCCGGTTGGGCATCTGGTGCGTATGACCATCGAGCGGCTGCGCTACAAGAGCAAGGCGCTCGCCGTGGCTTTCCTGCGCACCCTCGGCTTCACGGTTGTCGAAGTGCCGCGTAGCTTGCAGCGCACCAGCACGCCAGCTCGACCCAACAGACGACGTCAGACCAGGCCGACCGGCAGGCGCATGACGGCATCGCTCCTGGCACCGTTTCATCTGACGCTGGCTCCCAAAACGCCGCCTGCGAGAGTCTTTCGCTCGGAGCGCGAGTTCGAGCTCCAGGTGATTGAGCCGCACCTCGAAGCGTGGGGCTGTGGCAGCAGAACGCAGGTCACGCGAAGTGTGCACCGTGGCAAGCAGAAGCTGCACGGCAGAATTGACTTTGTGGTCCGGCGCCCCAACAGCCGCGCAGTGCTTACCATCATTGAGGCCAAGCGCGAGATCCGCAGCCTGGCCCAGCTGTACCAGGCGGCGCGCCAGGCCGAGAGCTATGCGCGCGCGCTGCGTCTGCGCCACTTTGTCGTCGCCGCGCCTCAGGGATGCTGGATCTTCAGCCGTGCCGGGCGGACCTTTCAGCAGCTCACGGTCTATGGCCCCGACATATGGGACGGTCGCGCTGCCAGCTTGCAGACACGGCTACACGAGCTGGTTGGTTTCCGCAGCCCTGGCATGTGATTTCGTCACTGGAGGGAGAGATACGTGGGCGCCTCCCAGGACACACCCCTCACCGCAGCGCTGCGCGCAGCGCTGCCACACGACGCCCAGCGCGCTGCCCCTGCCTTAGCGGAGTTGCTCAGCGCCGTTGTCAGCGGCGAGCTCACCTCTGAGATTGCGGCCGCGCGTCTCGCCGCCGAGCCGGCCCTCGCCGAGGCGGTGCGCCGCCTCGCCGGCACCCGCGTGAGCGGCAGCGCAGGCCTGATCAGCTTTGGCAGCGGCAGTCAGATCGGCGATGTGACCATCAGCGGCGTGGCCGGGCAAGACATCGTGATCAATGTCGCGCAGCCAGGCGGGCTGAACGGCCGCCACTTCCGTTGGATCGGCGGCGGCATCCTAGTCATTGCCGCGCTGGTCGTCGGCGTTCTGTTCCAGAGCTGGAGTGCAACACAGGAGCGCGTCCGGCTCACCCGCAGCGCCATCGCCGCCGACACGCTCACCAACCTCAGCAACCTCGACGCCCAGCTGCTTTTTGTAGAACAGACCCTCGCCCTTGCCCCGAGCGCCACAGCCAGCGGCGACCAGCGCCAGCGCATTGGCGATTCGCAGATTGCCGATCTGCGCGCCGCCCTGGCGGGGCGGCCCCTCCGTGACGACCAGGGCGCCGCCTACGCCCAGACGCTGATCAGCAGCGGCGCCGACGCCACGGACGTTGAGGCCTTCTACCAAAACATTGGCTTTACCCGCGACGCCACGGAGAGCCTGCTGACAAGCATGGCCGATCTCGTACGCCTCGGGCAGGCCGATCAGGCACGCGTTGCCTCCGCGCAGCAGGTGCTTGCCCTGGACGCCCGCCGCCTCACCACCTTCGCGGCGATCAGCCACTTGAGTGGGCTCAAGGTGCTCGCCCGGTCCGGTGTGAGCCCCGCGCAGGCCCAGCAGCAGCTCCGCGACTTCCTCAAGCTGGAGCCACGCACGCTGCCCTCCGAGGCTGAGCTGGATGCACAGCTACTGACGCACACGAGCGAGCTGGCAACGCTCACGCAGGAGCGCCTCGCCTTGGCGAGCCAGTCGCTGGAGGCGCTGGCGGACGAGCAGCGCGTGGACCCCGAGGCTCCGGCGGCGGAGGTGGCGGCCAAGGCGATCGCCCTGCGGCGCACCGGGGAGCCCGAGCTGGCGGCGGCCATTTTCGTCTACTACAGCGAGCGCTTCGCGGCGGAGGATCCCACGGCCGCGCACTACGGTCAGACGGGGGCGGCTTTCACCACGCAGGCTGCCGCGCTCAATGTCGTTGGGGGCGCCTATCTTTTTCAGGTCAATCCGGACAGCCCTGCGGCGCAAGCCGGCCTGCGGGAAGGCGATATTGTGGTCGCTCTCAACGGGCTGCCAACCGACACAAATATCGCCCTTAGCGGAGCCCTTGGCGAGCTGCCGGCGGGGCAGCCTGCTCGCCTCACCGTTCTACGCGTGCGTCCGGACCAGACCTTTCAGCAGCTGGAGGTCACGGTCGCAGAGCAGCCGTTAGGCGTCGGCCTGATGCCGATTTAAGCGCTGTGGAGCGTATCTCGCGCTGCTATAATTCCAGCATGATAGAAACGTGTCTCTCCCCAACCCTCGACGCAACCATCTTGCATCGGGTCGCAGGCGTGATCGACCAGGACCAGGCCGAACAGGGCGCCACCGAGGCGCTGCGCCTTGTCCAGGTGCTGGCGGATGCACGTGGCCCGGTCAACCTCGTGCTGGATCTGCGCGGGATGCACTTTGCGGATCTCCAGGCGCATAAGCGCTGGAGTCAGGGCTTTGCCCGCAATCCTGCGCTGCAGGGTGTCGTCCGCGCGGTGGCCATTGTCGGCGACGACACGCCTGCATTTCGCGCCGAGCAGAAGCTTCTGGGCACGGCGCAGGTTCAGTTTTTTGTGGACACTGCGAGCGCTGAGGCGTGGCTGGCGCCTGCGCCGCTCTAGAAGCCTCACTGGGCGCTCGCAATTCCAATATACACGGGAGGACACAACATGACCGCCGCTCCGGTCAACCTGGCAGCAAAGCTGGCGCAGTTCCACGAGCACTGGTCGCCGCGCACCGTCGCCCAACTCAACGACTACGACGTCATGGTGGTCAAGGTGCAGGGGCCATTTGTCTGGCACGCCCACGCCGACACCGACGACTTCTTCCTCGTGCTTAAGGGGCGGCTAACCATCCGCCTGCGCGATCGGGAGGTGCAGCTTGGGCCTGGCGAGCTCTTCGTGGTCCCGCGCGGGGTGGAGCACCAGCCCTTCGCCGAGGAAGAGTGCCACCTGCTCCTGATTGAGCCGACCGGGACACCGAACACGGGCAACGCCGCGACCGCTGCGCCGCGCCGGATACTCTAGGGGTGCCGGGCAGCCGAGCTCGACAATGGCGTACCCACGCTAAGGGGCTCGCCGCCCTACATCGCGGCGTCCCTCACAATGGAGTGTGCGATGACCGGGCTGCTGCCTATGCTTGTGCCACTCTTCGTGCTGATCGGGCTGCTGCTCGCCGGTATGGCCCTCAGCTCGATGCTGCGCCGTGCGCGACGGAGCCGCTCAGACGGCCCGGGGAAGCGACTGGCAGCACCGCCCGTGATGGCCCCATCTGTGCCTGCGGTCATCGCGAGCACGAAATTGGCCGGCGCACATGCTGCTGCGGAGCTCCCCTACACCCGGCAGCGCTTTTTGCTTACCCAGGCGGAGCGCGAGTTCTTCACGGTGCTGTGTGCGGCCGCGCCAGAAGGGTGGCACGTCTTTCCCCAGGTCCGGCTGGCAAATCTGGTCGCTTTGCAGCCAGGCCTGCGCAACTGGAAGCCGCACTTCAGCCGGGTGGCTCAGAAGTGCGTTGATTTTGTGCTCTGCGATGGGGCTGAGCTCGCACCACAACTCGTGGTGGAACTTGATGATTCCTCACACGATCGGGCTGATCGCCAGGCCCGTGACCGCTTTGTCGACGCGGCGCTGCGCAGTGCTGGCCTTCCCATACTCCACGTGCGCTGGCAACGCCAGTATGACGCCGCACTGCTGGCAGGCCAGATTCGCACGGCTATTGGCGTCCAAGCGGTCGTGCGGTCAGCCCTGCCTGGCAGTCGCGAGCGCAGTGTTGGCGCGGCTGCCGGAGCGGCGCGTTCAGATCTCTGGGCGTGCCGCAAGTGTAGTATGGTGGTAGGCGCCACTGAACAGTTTTGCAATAGCTGTGGGGCGCGGCTCACGTTGTAGTGCGCTGGTTTCAACAGCGAATGACCGCAGGGTGACGAGGGGCTAGGAGCAACAACGTGAAGCGACACGTAGCCTAACGACCATCCGATAGGTCAGTTGGCGACCAGCTCGTTCACTCGTTCCCCGGCAGACCACTGCGCACAGCGGCGATGCTCAGCGGCGAGCAGATCGACGTTCAGCTCCAATGTGTATAGCTCATCGGCGTCGAGGCCGCGCTGCTCGCGCAGCTCCCAGGTATCGAACCAGTGCTCGCCGTAGTCGTTGTTGCGCCCCTTCGCCTACACCTGTCGCACCGCGACTCGGCACGCTATAATAAGGCAAGGTCCTGTTCAAGGAGGCGACCATGACGCTAAGCGAGATGATCACAAAGCTCCCCGAGCTGACGACGCGCGAGCAGTTGCTCCTGCTGGAGGCCCTGAGCCGTGCACTGCGTACGGACCTGGAGAGCCCGTCGCCGGCCGAGCGCGCTGAGCGCGAGGCGACCGTCGATCGACTCTTTGGCGCGCTGCGCTCCGATAGCGAGCCACCGACCGACGAGGCGGTGCGTGAAGGCCACACCGACTACCTCAGCAAGAAGTACGCATGATGCGTGTGCTCATCGATACCGACGTCACCCTGGATTTTCTGCTGATGCGCCAGCCCTTCGCTCAGGAGGCCCGCGAGATTTTCAAAGCGTGCGCGCAGGAGCGCATGGCAGGGTTTATCGCCGCCATCACACCCGTAAACGTTTTCTATATCGCGCGCAGATCGATTGGCACGGAAAATGCCCGGGCTCTGGTGGGCGATCTGTTGACTATTGTCGAGGTCTGCCCGCTGGACGGCGCGATACTCACCGCTGCCCACCGTCTTTCGCTCACGGATTTTGAAGACGCGGTGCAGTCAGCCTCAGCCATGGCACGTGGCCTTGACGCAGTTGTCACGCGCAATGGTTCCGACTATGCTGGCGCACCGATGCACGTGCTCACGCCGGCCGGGCTGCTCACGCGCCTGACACCGCCAACGCCATAGCTGGGCGGGCGTGACGACACGGCAAAGAGAAGACACGGCAAGAGCTGATGTGCGGCTGTGTTCGCTTCAGCGGTTGTGCCGTTATCTTACCGCACGCCAGCGGCACGCAGCTGTTCGTCGAGCCCCTCAGACTCCGTGGCGGACAGCGCGGGCGGGGGCGGCTCGCGGCGGTAGTCCACCCGAAGCGCGTAGGCACCGAGCTCGTAGACCCGGGCGAGGGCCGCACCAAGGTCGATCGTCGCGTCGGGATCGGGGTCGCGCAGGGGGATGGGCACAGGCGGGAGCCGCTCGGCGAAAGCGGCAGGCCAGATCTCAACCGTGGGGCGACGGGCGCCTCGGCTGAGGAAGATGAAGTAGGGCGCGGGCGGCAGCGCCGTGTCCAGGGGCCAGCGCACCCCGCGCCGGAGCAAATCAATCTCCAGCAGATGGACTGGGGAACGCAGCAGGTCGCGCCGTTTGCGCTGGTAGGCCTCGAAGCTCTCGGTGCCGGCGCGCTTGTTTGCCGGGGACAGAATCTCGATCACCGTCACCAACGCCTCGCTGCCGACGGCGCGCACCTCGATGCGCTGGGCCTTCGCTGGCATCTCCGGCTCGGCGAGGGTCGTCACGCCGGTCAGCGGGGCAGCTATCGCGGTCGGCGCGTTCGGCGATAGCGCGCTCGCCGGGCGTGATAGCACGGCCACATCAGGCTTGACTGCGCTCACCTCGCCGATGGCGATATCTTCATACGTCACATATGGAGTGAGTACCGCGACGTAGCGCGGCACCAGCTGGGGCTGAAGCTGAGCCCGCAGCTCGGTCGCCAGGTTCGCGTGGACATCCTCCCAGAGCTCCGCAGCCTCCAGGTAGGAGTCCATCCCCGAAAAAGGTGAGGGCATCGCACACCTGCCTTTCTGCACCGCCCCATTGTAGCACGGCGCAAGCGGGCGCCCAGGTGATCATGCCACGAGCAGCGGCTTGCAGTGAGGAGGTGTTCACGCCGCCCGCTGATCCTGCGCAGCCGTGTCGAGCAGCGCCACCAGCGGCTCCAGATACGCACGCCAACCGCAGAGTGTCAGATGGGTCTCAATGCCCTGGCGGTTGCCGGCGGCAAGGCATCGTCGCACGTGGGTAAGGTCAATGGGGCGCCTTGGCCAGGCGAGTTCATCGACGAGGATGCCCGTACCAGAGCCTGCGATCTGGGCGTAGTCACGATCATCGGGTCCAGGCTCGTCGTAGTAGCCTGTCACAATGACCACTTCGTCGCCATTTGGGCCGTGCCAGAGGGCAGCCCCAGTTCGGGCGGGCGCGTCTTCACTCAGAGGGTAGTTGGATAATGCTCGGTTTAGGGCATTAAGACGCTCTAAACCGGGGTATGACAACGATTCGTGCAAAAATGGGCCATTTGCCCGCTTTGACGCATCACGACGGGAAATATGCACATTCCTGCCGCCGACGCGAGGTTGCCGGTCTTTGTTCACACGCTCTGATGTAAAGAATCAACCTGTATGCCTCGGATGCCAGAGAAATCCAGCGAGATCACCACTCGGCGCGCTTGGATCACTGTGTGGGACTGGCAGATGCGCTCATGAGATGCCAGAGATCGCGTCTTCTCTGGCATTTTGGCTTTTGCGTGTCGGCCCTACTGAGATCGCATGAGGACGGTCTAAACCGGCCAAATGG
>JAYUYB010000113.1:0-5313 GCA_043752655.1 Chloroflexota bacterium | reverse complement strand
GGCGCTCGCAGGCCGCCACCACCGCGTCGCGGATCTCGGTGTGCAGCTCCAGGATCAGCCCCAGCAGCTCGTCCCAGTGCTCAATCGTCATGCTATGGCTACCTTAGGAGATTGTCAGGCGGGCGCCGTGGGTGAGCTCCGCGTCGAGGGCGCGGGGGACGGTGGCCAGATAGTCGCGGCGCAGCGCCAGGGCGGCGATGCCCTCGCCGCGCCGCTCGATGCGCGCCTCGATGGCGGCGCTCTCGGGCAGATCGGGGGCGGGTGCCTGGAGCGTGATATAGCTCGTGCCAAGCTTGAAGAGGCGCCGACCTGGCTCAACCAGCGGGGCGTGGCCGAGCAGCGCGCCGAGGCGGGCCGCGCTGGCCTCCAGATCGCGCACCGCCACCGTCACGCGGAAGATGCCAGTTACGCTGTTGTGATGCTTCCAGGCGCTATCCTGGGGTACGCGCAGCTCGCGCGGTGTCACGTCGCCGCACAGGAAGGGCAGCTCGGTGGGATCGGCGAAGGCCGACTGCCAGGCCAGGCGCACGCCGTCGGGGCGCTCGCGGCCGCCGGGAATTGGGCCAAGCAGCGAGAGCCCACGACTCTTCGCTGCGGCCACATCCTCCTCGATGGCGCCGGGCAGCAGGGCGAAGTCGATCAGGCCCTCGCCGACGAGCGTGTGGTGCCACCAGCGATGGGCGGGCTGTGCCTTCAGGAAGGCGATCAGCTCCAGGTAGCTGCCGTCGGCAAAGCTCACCAGCGCGTTGTGGGTGGCCCCGTCGGCGTGCTCGCCCCCTGGCGTCACCGTAAAGCCGAGCGCCTCGTAGTCGCCCACGGCCTCCGCCAAGTCGTTCACCAGGATCACAATGTGGTCGAGCGCCCTAATCATGGGTGTGCCCCTCCGTTTGGCAAAGTGGGAGGACACCATTATAATCGAGCAAAGCTCAACGGAGGACAACTATGCGCGACGAAACCTTCCGCGCCCTGGTGGTGGACGAGGGCGGCGGCGCACGCCGCGTGGAGCTGCGGGAGCTGCCGGTGGCCGAACTACCCCCCGGTGAGGTGCTGGTGCGCGTCGCCTACTCCACCCTCAACTACAAAGATGGCCTGGCGGTTACTGGCAAGGGCAAGGTGCTGCGCGTAAGCCCGATGGCCCCCGGCATCGACTTCGCGGGCACAGTGATCGAGTCGGCCTCGCCCGCGTACAAGCCAGGCGACGAGGTGGTGCTTACCGGCTGGGGCGTGGGCGAGCGGCACTGGGGCGGCTTCAGCCAGCTAAACCGCGTGCCCGCCGAGTGGCTCGTGCCGCTGCCGCCGGGGCTGAGCCTGCTGCACGCGATGTCCATCGGCACGGCCGGCTTCACCGCCATGCTCTGCGTGCTGGCGATGGAGCGCCACGGTCTGCGTAACGACGGGCGCGAGCTGCTGGTTACGGGCGCTGCCGGCGGGGTGGGCAGCGTGGCCGTGGCGCTGCTGGCCCGCGCTGACTACAAGGTTGTGGCCTCCACTGGGCGCCCCCACGAGGCCGATTACCTGCGCGAGCTGGGCGCGAGCGATGTGATTGATCGGGCTACGCTCACCGCGCCCGGTCGCCCGCTGGAGAGCGAGCGCTGGGCTGGCGCCCTCGACACAGTTGGCGGCGCTACCCTGGCTGGCATCTTTCGCTCCGTGGCCTACCACGGCGTAGTGGCGGCCTGCGGCAACGCCGGGGGCGTAGAGTTTACGGCCTCGGTCTTCCCGTTCATCCTGCGCGGCGTCAAGCTGATCGGCGTGGAGTCGGTGGTGGTGCCGGCCGACGAGCGGCGCGCCGCGTGGGAACGGATCGCCCGTGATCTGCCAACTGCCCTGATCGACCGCATGACCGAGGTAATCCCGCTCGGCGCAGTGCCCGCCTACAGCGAGACGATCACCAGCGGGCAGGTGCGCGGCCGCATCGTGGTAGATGTGAATGCGTAGGGCGCGGCGCCCCCCAAGCCGTCTGGACCACGAACGGCGCGAACGTCTGGACCACGAACGGCGCAAAGTAGCACGAACCACCGCGAATCCGATCGTGCACGGGCGGCAGCCTGCCCTTCACACCCCTCGGGCGCGCGCAGCGCCGCCGCTACGCGCCCGGCGCCGATTCGCGTTCGCGTCCTTCGTCCTCATTCGCGCTGTTCGTAGTCCAAAGGGCTCGGGTGCTCAGGCAGAAGGGTGAGGCCTGCTCCGCATGCTACAATCCAGCGCAGACATTCCACCTTGCATAACGATGGGAGCAGCATGCGCGCAGCGTTGCGAGACGGTCGGCTGGCGGGGAAGGTGGCCCTGATCACCGGTGGTGCTGGGAACATCGGCGAGGTGATCACGCGGCGCTTTCTCGAAGCGGGCGCCACCGTTGTGATTACCGGGCGCAACCTTGACAAGCTTCATGCCTACCGCGACACGCTGCTGCGCGAGGCGGCCATGCCTGAGGAGCGTGTCATGGCGGTGCAGATGGATGGCAGCGACACCGCCCAGGTGCGCGCCGGTGTGCAGGCGATCATCGAGCGCCTCGGCCAGATCGACGTGCTTGTGAACAACGCCGGCAGCGCCGGTGCTCGCCAGCGCCTCGCCGCTATTCCGCTCGCCCGCGAGGAGCTGCAAGGCGATACGGAGACGCTGCTCGATGGCTTCGGCAACCTGTTCGGCATCGCCTGGAACCTGATGCGCGCCGTTGCGCCCCACCTCCCCCCCGGCGGCAGCATCATCAATATCTCGACGATCTTCTCGCGCACCGACTATTACGGCCGCATCCCGTATGTCGTGCCCAAAGCCGCGCTCAACGCGCTCTCGCTTGCCGCCGCCCGCGAGCTTGGCGGCCACGGCATCCGTGTGAACCTGATCTACCCCGGCCCGATCGACAGCGAGCGCATCCGCATGGTCTTCCGGCGCATGGATGAGCTCAAGGGCCTGCCCGAGAACAGCACCGCCGACGGCTTCTTCGGGATCATGCGCCTCAGCCGCCCCGGCGCCGATGGCGCACTGAGCAAGGGCTTCCCCAAAACCTTCGATGTCGCCGGTGCCGCGCTCTTCCTCGCGTCCGATGAGTCGGCCGCCCTCAGCGGCGCAGCGCTGGAGGTGACCCACGGCATGGAGGTGCCCGCCGAGAGCCGCACTACCTTCACGGCGCGCCCCAGCCTGCGCGCTGTGGACGGCAGCGGCCGCGTGACGCTGATCTGCGCCGGCGACCAGATCGAGGCCGCGATGGCCCTTACCGGCGTGCTGCGCGCCTGCGGCGGCGAGGTGGTGATCGGCTTCCGCTCCCGCGCCGCTATCGCCCAGCTCGAGCATATCCTCGACGAGAGCCGCCGCTTTGCCGGCGCAAACTACACCCCGCCCTACATCCTCTACTGCGACCCCCTGGAGCCAGCCAGCGTGGATCAGGCGCTGCACTGGATGGCCGAGAACACCGGCGGCCCCCAGGGCGTGATCGTGCTGCCCGCCAGCGGCGCCGTGCGCGAGTCGGCGCCCGTCGCCCTGCCTGATCAGGCGGCCGCGCAGTTCATCGCCCACGAGCTGGCCGGGGCGGTGGCCCTGGCCTCACGCCTCGCCCGCCACTGGCAGGCGATTGTCCGCGCACCTGGCGCCCCGCTCTACGCGCCCCGCGTGATCTTTCTCAGCAATGGCGACGACGGGCGCGGCAATCTCTATGCCGACATTCTGCGCGCCGGGATCGAGCAGCTTGTGCGCGTCTGGCGCCACGAGGCGCTGCTGGATCACGCCCGCGCCACAGCGGGACTTGCCGAGGCTAGCGCGCCCCAGCCGCTGCCGCCCGTCTGGTCGAACCAGATTTTGCGCTACGTGAACAGCGAGGAGGAGGGGCTCGACTTCGCCTGCGCCGCCGCCGCCGACCTGATTCTGAGCGACCGGCGTATCGATGAGATTAACCTCTACGTGCCCCAGAAGATCGTGGCGACCACCGGCGCAAAGCGCCCGTCGTTCGGCTGGGCGGAGAGCCTGATCGGCCTGCACCTGGGCAAAGTGGCGCTGATCACCGGCGGCAGCGCCGGCATCGGCGGCCAAATCGGGCGTCTACTCGCGCTCAGCGGCGCCCGCGTGATGCTCGCCGCCCGCGACCGGGTGAAGCTTGAGCAGCTTCGCGCTACGATCGTCCACGAGCTGGAGGAGGTTGGCTACGCCGACGCCCCGGCCCGCGTGCAGATCGCCCCCGACTGCGATGTGGCAAACGAGGCGCAGCTCGTCACGCTGGTGGAGCGCACCGTGGCGGCCTTTGGCAGCGTGGATTACCTGATCAACAACGCGGGCATCTCCGGCGAGGAGGAGATGGTGCTGGATATGTCGCTGGCGGGCTGGCGCCACACCCTGAATGCCAACCTGATCAGCAACTACTCGTTGATCCGCAAGTTCGCCCCCCTGATGAAGCAGCAGGGTAGCGGCTATATCCTGAATGTCTCGTCCTACTTTGGCGGCGAGAAGTACGCAGCGATCAGCTACCCCAACCGCGCCGACTACGCCGTGAGCAAGGCGGGCCAGCGCGCGATGGCCGAGGTGCTCGCACGCTTCCTTGGCCCCGAGGTGCAGATCAACGCCCTTGCGCCTGGGCCAGTGGACGGCGACCGGCTGCGCGGCACCGGCGAGCGCCCCGGCTTGTTTATGCGCCGCGCCCGCCTGATCCTTGAGAACAAACGGCTCAACGACATCTATGGCGCACTGATCGAGGCCTATCGCCAGAGCGGGCAGCCGCTGACTGAGCTGCTCGCGCCACTTGCCGCCAATAGCGTCCACGCGCTTAGCGGTGACGACGCTGCGATCCCCTCGGCGCTGCGCAACCTTGCCCAGAGCATCCTCAAAGACAGCGACCCTGGCGCATCCTCGGGCACCTACCTGATGAACCAGAGCATCGCGGAGAAGCTCGCGGCGCGCCTGGGGACGGGGGGCTACCTGAGTGGCAACTCAACCCTCCCTAGCGCTGTCGCGCCACCTGAGCCCTTCTTCGCCCGCGCCCAGATCGAGCGTGAGGCGCGCAAGGTGCGCGATGGTGTGATGAGCATGCTCTACCTCCAGCGCATGCCTACCGAGTTCGACGTGGCGATCGCCACGGTCTACTATCTGGCCGACCGCGCTGTGAGCGGTGAGACGTTCCACCCATCGGGCGGCCTGCGCTACGAGCGCACCCCCACCGGCGGCGAGCTTTACGGCCAGCCGCCCGCCGCGCGCCTCGCCCAGCTGGTTGGCGCCACGGTCTACCTGATCGGCGAGCATCTGGAGGAGCATCTGGAGCTGCTGGCGCGGGCCTACCTGGAGCGCTGCGGTGCCGCGCAGGTTGTGTTGCTCACCGAGAGCGAGGCCGGC